>JAZOUI010000333.1:0-1536 GCA_045658145.1 Pumilibacteraceae bacterium | reverse complement strand
TTTCGCTACAGCGCAAAATAATGAATAAAAAATCTTTTGCTTTTTTAAAAAGTTATGATATAATTATACGCACAAGGAGATTACTATGAAAAAATTTTTTGCTTTACTTTTATCGATAGCGTTTGTCTTCTCATCCACCTTTGTTTTTAGTGGATGCTCGAACAAGCACGTTAAAAACATAATTTTAATTATCGGCGACGGTATGGGCTATGAACACATATACGGTGGCGAACTATGCAAAGGCTCGTCCTTCGCGTTCAGAAGTTGGAACAGCGTAAACGTCAATACCGACTCGCTAACCAGTCTTAAAAGCATAGGCGTTCCTACCGATAGCGCGGCATCTTCGACTGCGCTCGCAACGGGCACACTTACTCTAAACGGCTACGTTGGTAAGGACGATAACGCAAGCGACCTTAAAACTATTCTCGACTACGCTAGCGAAAAGGGTAAAAGCACGGGCATTGTGACTACGGACACTTTGCTTGGAGCAACACCTGCAGGCTTTTCGGCGCACGCAATCACGCGCGGAAACGAAGGGGGCATTTTTGACACTCAAGTAACTAGCGGAATAAACCTTTTGTGCGGATCTATTTACGACTACTGCACTACTGACGCGAGAAAGCAACAAATTTCTGATAACGGCTACACTTTCTGCGACGATTTTTCGCAGGTTGACAACACGCTCGACAAGGAAAAGGCTTACTGGCAGTTTGATTTGGCTGAAACAAAAGCAACCGTGAAACTTTACGAAGTTACTACAAAAGCGCTCGATTTTCTTTCGCGCGATAACGACGGCTTTGTGCTTATGATTGAACAGGCGCACGTTGATAAATACGCTCACTCGAATAATTTTAACGGTATGCAAGAGTGCGTTCGTGATTTGGACAAGACGGTTGACACCGTTTATGCTTGGGCGAAAAACCGTAACGATACCGCAATTTTGGTTACTGCCGACCACGAAACGGGCGGACTAAAAATAGGTGCAGGCGAAAGCGGAAGTGGACTTCACGTAACCGATAACGACAAAATTATCCGTTTCCGTTGGTCCACCACTAGCCACACGAATAGAGACGTAGGCTTGTTTACTTACGGATTCCACGTCAACTTCGCCGCCCAACCCTACTACAAAAACCGTACTCGTATCAAAAACATTAATATCTTTAATATTATGAAAGACCTAGTATTTGCAAGTTGAATTGATGCCATAGAAACCGTATTATTTTATACCTCTCAAGCACAACAAAGAATACGAGGTCTTAAAAATCAAACTACATGATTAATGAAAATATGCCAAAATATAATTTATTTGAAAAAGAAAAAACGGAAAACATTGTAGCAAATAAAGTAATATGTATTATTTTCTTTTGCATTACAATAATTTTGTTTATCACTGCTATTGTTTTTAACCCTGTGATTTTTTATTTTGCATCAATGTCCATAATTATAAGTTTTATTCTTCTAATAAGCTATTTGCTTTGCAGAAAACAATTTGGTAGAAAAATCTCGATATCTTTTGACAATAAAAAATTATTCGTT
>JAZOUI010000332.1:0-6661 GCA_045658145.1 Pumilibacteraceae bacterium | reverse complement strand
AGACCATATTCGTGAAGATGCTCCCGAAGTGGTTAAGTGGTTTAAGGAAAACAACGTTGCCGTTAAGATTATTAGTGGCGACAATCCTATTACCGTTTCTGAAGTTGCAAAGCGCGTAGGCGTGGAAAATGCTGAACTTTATATAAGCCTAGACGGTATGAGCACGTCCGAAGTTATTGAGGCGGCTACTAAGTATACTGTTTTTGGTAGAGTAACCCCCGAGCAAAAATGCACGCTTGTAAAAGCGCTTAAAGCAAAGGGTAAGACCGTTGCAATGACGGGCGACGGCGTAAACGATATTTTGGCAATGCGCGAGGCAGACTGTTCGGTTGCAATCGCATCCGGTTCGGAAGCGGCGCGTAACGTTAGCCACCTTGTTCTTCTTGACTCTAACTTCTCGTCAATGCCCGAAGTTGTAAAAGAAGGTAGACGAGTTGTAAATAATATCCAAAAATCATCAGCGCTGTTCTTGACAAAAACGCTAATGAGCGTGCTTTTGTCCATAATATCCGTAATACTTACGGCAACAAAACTTCAGCCGGCTACGGACGTTTATTTCTTTGATACGTCTAACCTTACGGGACTAGAGTTCTTAGTAATTGCACTAGCGTCCACGGCGCTTGCTTTGCAACCTAACGAAAGTTTGATTGAAGGATCTTTCCTTAAAAACGTAATCAAACAATGTATTCCCGGTGGTGTTGCGTTAGCGTTAGCGGTAATGAGCGTTTACGTATGCGATCTGTGCGTGTTTATCATAACAGACGACATTATTTATCGTACGCTTATGATAGCAACGGTTATGTTTACGGGCGTAATGGTGCTCGTGTTTGTGTGCCGTCCGTATAACACGTTCCGTGCCGTGTTAACGCTCGTGGTAGCGGGACTCGTGTTCTTGTGTTTGACGGGATTCGTTGACCTTTGCTGGTTGATGGGAATGAGCAAAACGCCTTTTGGTGATATCTATTCGCTCTTCAAGTTGTCTTTTGCGAATATGACCTTCTTGATATCCGTCGTGCTGTCGGCGTACTTTATCATTGCGCTACTCACGTATTTATTATCAAAAATTAAAATAGGAGAAAAAGAAAGTGACAGTAACAGAACTTAAGAAAGCCTTTGTGGAAATTTATGGCGGAAGTGAAGACGACCTTCGCGTTTTCTCCGCAGCAGGCAGAGTAAATCTTATCGGTGAACATATCGACTATTGCGGTGGAAAAGTTTTCCCCGCTGCGCTCAATCTTCGTACGACCGTAATCGCGAGAAAGACTAATGCCGACGTTATCCGTCTTGCAGCGACTACTATTAGCGACAGAGTAACGCTTGAAATCAATAACCTTGATGCCTACCGTGACCTTAAATGGGGCGATTATCAGGCAGGTGTTGCCTTCGTTATGCAACAAGCAGGTTATGAAATCGTAGGCTGTGACCTTCTTTATGATACCACCGTGCCCTTTGGTTCGGGACTTTCTTCGTCCGCATCTATCGAAGTGGCTACGGGCAGAACGCTCGCTGCTTTCTCGCAAGAAAAGGGTGGTAAGGGCGTTGACCTTATTGACCTTGCTGTGCTTGGTCAAAAGTCCGAGAATACTTATAACGGCGTAAATTGTGGAATTATGGACCAGTTTGCATCTTCGCTTGGAAAGAAAGATAATGCAATCCTTCTTAATTGCAAGACGCTTGAATACGACTATATTCCGCTTGATTTGGGTGAGTACGCGCTTGTTATTGCTAACTGTAACAAGCCCCGTTCGCTCCAGGACAGCAAGTATAATGAACGTCGCGCAGAGTGTGAAGAGGCTCTTAGCAAACTCCAAACGGTTATTCCTAACGCGACTTGCCTTGCGGACATTAGCCCCGAGCAGTTTAACGCCGTAGCGCCTAGCGTGCTTTCGGGCAAAGTGTATGACAGAGCAAAGCACGTTGTAGAAGAGTGCGCGCGCGTTATTGACAGCGCAAACGCGTTGAAAAATGGCGAAATTGTTAAGTTTGGCGAATACCTTAACCAGTCGCACTATTCGCTCCGTGACCTTTACGAAGTAACGGGTGCGTACCTTGATGCGCTTTCAGCGCGTTCTCGTGAGGCGGAAGGATGTATCGGTTCGCGTATGACGGGCGCAGGTTTTGGTGGTTGTACCGTGTCCATTGTAAAGAAAGACAAAGTGGACGAATTTATCAAATACGTTGATGAAAAGTACTTTGCTGATATGGGCGTTCGCGCATCTTTCTATGCAACTAGCATTGAAAACGGCGCACAGGAAATTACGGAATAATTATTTAAAATAGCGAAACGGCCACCCACGTAGGTGGCCGTTTTTACTTTTGCAACTCAAAAACGACTAAAAATACGTCAAAAAAACACATATTTATAAATAGTTGCATTATCTTTTTTAGTGTGGTATAATATTAGGGTAGAAATTGTTTTATAAAAAGGAACGGATATGAAAATTATCGTTGTCGGATGCGGAAAAATTGGATCGACCATAATTGAATCGCTCGTAGAAGAGCATCACGAAGTTTTGGCGATCGACAAAAATTTTGACGTAGTAAATAAAATGATAGAAACGTACGACGTTATGGGCATTTGCGGTAACGGCGCGTCTTATGATAAACTTATGGAGGCGGACGTAGAACGTGCCGACTTGTTTGTTGCTGTAACTGAGTCTGACGAACTCAATATGCTCAGTTGCTTTATTGCTAGAAAATTAGGTGTACGTCATGCAGTAGCGAGAGTTAGAAATTCCGAATACAACACGGAAAGTCTTCAATATATCAAGCGTAATTTATCGCTTAGTATGACCATTAACCCCGAACTTTTGGCAGCAGAGGCGATATATAACGTTTTGCGTCTTCCTACGGCTAGCGCAGTAGAAACGTTCACGGCTAGAAGATTTGAAATGATTGAGTTTTACGTTCATCAAGGTTCGACGCTTGACGGCGTGAAACTGATGGATTTGAAAAAGAATCCGAATATGCAATTCCTTATTTGCGCGATTAAGCGTGGCGACGAAACGTTTATTCCTAACGGCTCGTCTGAGATAAGAAATGGCGACAAGATAGCACTTATAGCACCGCACGACGACACGCATACGCTTTTGAAAAGTTTTGGAACTATGAAAAAGCAAGCTCGTAGCGCGATTATCGTAGGTGGTAGCACGACGGCGCAGTATTTGGCAATGTTGCTTGCAAAAAATAGAATTTCTGTAAAAATTATTGAAAAGGATAAAGAGCGCGCGCAATTTTTGGGCGAAAACTTACCCGAAAAGGTAGCCGTTGTGTGTGGCGACGGAACGGACCCTGAACTTATGAGAGAAGAAGGGGTTGCATCCGTTGATGCGATTGTAGCAATCACAGGCAAGGACGAAGAAAACATTTTGATTGCCTATGATGCAAAGCTTGGTGGCGTGGGTAAAGTAATTGTTAAGGTAAATCGTGACGGACTTTTTGACGTAGCGGAAAAACTAGGAATCGAGAGTATTTTCTCGCCAAGAAAGTTGGTAGCAGACGTGGTTGTTCGTTATGCGCGTGCGCTCGAAAGTTCGATAGGAAGTACGATGGAAACGCTTTATAGCGTAATGGATGGCGAAGTTGAGGCGCTTGAGTTTGACGTTATGCCCGATTTCTCGCACGTAGGAGTTGCACTTAAAGAAATGAAATTGAAAAAGAACGTGCTTATAGCGGCAATTTTGCGTGGGAACGACGCGATTATTCCTAGTGGTGACGACGTAATTCAGTCGGGTGATAAAATAATCGTGGTTTCGTCGCAACACCGTTTGTGTGAATTATCGGATATAATTAGGTAAAAAAGATGAACTATAAGATGGTTTTATACAATCTAGGCAGAGTAGTAGCCGTGGAAGGCGTTGCGCTACTTTTGCCCCTAATCACCGCGCTTTTGTATGGCGAGTGGACGGTGGCGCTAGCGTTCGTGATGACGATAGTGATAGCGCTTGCGATAGGCGTGATA
Organism: Pumilibacteraceae bacterium; assembly: GCA_045658145.1. Lineage (GTDB taxonomy): Bacteria > Bacillota > Clostridia > Christensenellales > Pumilibacteraceae > UBA10677. The sequence continues at coordinate 2,700 of JAZOUI010000332.1, read as the reverse complement.
TGCTCGCTTGTGTTTAAGCCAAAGGACGGAACGATTTATTCGGGCGAAGGCTTTATTATCGTGGCTTTGGCGTGGATAGTTATGTCGCTCGTCGGTGCGCTCCCGTTCGTGTTTTCGGGCGAAATCCCCTCATACGTTGATGCCCTTTTTGAAACGATTAGTGGTTTCACGACCACGGGCGCAAGCGTTTTGACGGACGTAGAAAAGTTAAGCCACGGCTTGCTTATGTGGCGTAGTTTTACGCATTGGATAGGCGGTATGGGCGTACTCGTGCTTGTTATTGCAGTAACTAAAAAAGCGTCCGAACGTAATATCCATATTATGCGCGCGGAAATGCCCGGACCTATCGTGGACAAAATTACTCCTAGGTCAAAGGACACGGCAAAATTTTTGTATATTATATACGTCGGACTTACCGTTCTCGAATTTATCTTACTTCTTTGTGGTGGTATGGACGTGTTTGAAAGCACCGTTCACGCTTTTGGTACGGCAGGTACGGGTGGATTTGGTATAAAAAATTCGTCGATAGGCGGATACAGCCCGTATATTCAATGGGTAATAGCTGTGTTTATGATGCTGTTTGGCGTAAACTTTAACGTTTATTTCCTGATTATCGTGGGCAAAGGCTTGTCTGCGCTCCGCTCAAAAGAACTTTGGACGTATTTAGGCGTAGTGGTTGTTGCAACGGGTATAATTTGCGCCAACGTTATGAATATCTACGGCAACTTTGGTGATGCGCTCCGTCACGCGTTTTTTCAAACGACTTCGCTTATGTCAACAACGGGATTTTCTACCGCAACGTTTAGCGAGTGGAACGCGGTGTGCAAAGGCATTTTGTTCGTGCTTATGTTTATAGGCGGTTGCGCAGGTTCTACTGCAGGTGGCATAAAACTGACGCGCGTAATGCTTATGTTTAAATCAACTCGTCACGAACTAAAACGTATGCTCCATCCGCGCGTTGAACATTCGGTTAAATTCGACGGCAAAAAAGTAGAAGAAAAAACGCTAAACGGTGTAGGCGTGTATTTAACTCTTTACGTTATAATCTTGCTTGCCGTGTTCTTCTTGCTTTGTTTTGATACGGGCTTTTCGTTTGAATCGAACTTTTCTGCAGCCGTGTCTTGTTTTAATAATATCGGCCCTGCATTTGACCAAGTGTTCGCGTCGTACGCCGCGTATTCGCCTTTTTCTAAAATAGTTCTTTCCTTTGCAATGCTACTTGGGAGACTAGAAATCTATCCGCTAATTCTCGTTTTGTTGCCCTCAACCTGGTCGAGAAAAAATTGATAATAACAAAAACGGACTACCACGTGGTAGCCCGTTTTTTAGTATAGTGGCTATTTTATAAAAATGAAAAGGGCGGGAGTATGAAGTAGCCCCATAATGATACTTCGTTAACTATCATCATTATCATAAACCCTACGGCTGCGAGTGCAGGGATAATGGGTAAGATTATAAGCAGTTCGAAGTTTCGGAATAGTTGGGATACCGCCAAAAAGAGAGTTAGCACAACTCCGATTACGATAGGATAAAACATCCACGAGAAAATAATCGTTCCCCAGGTGACGTCAAAAAAGAAGATAATAAGCGAGCCTACTGACAAAAGCAGGGCGAGCGCAGACGCAACCGTTTCAAGCGATATATATAATCGCGTTGAAGGCGGAAGTTCGTCAACGGGTATGGGATTTTTTCTATCAACTGCCATATATATATAATACTACATTTTTCGTACAAAGTCAATGCAATAATAAAAAATATATTATTTTTGTATTCAAAATTGTCTTTGACGGATTTTGGTCGAAAAACTATTGCATTTATGCGCAAAAAGGTTTATAATATAATCAAGCATTACTTACGGAGCGACGAAATGAAATCTTTAATGCAGTTATACAAGAGGGGTATAGGGCCTAGTAGTTCGCACACAATGGGGCCGGTAAAAGCAGTTGAGTATTTTTTGCAAAATTACGGTGACGCGCAAAGTTACAAAGTGATTTTGTACGGCTCGCTTGCTCTTACGGGCAGAGGTCACGGTACGGACAGGGCAATTTTGATGGCGTTTGGGGACAGAACGGCAAGCGTTGAATTTGATGAAAAAACTGTTTGCGAGCATCCCAACACTATGGACTTAATTGCGTACGATAGTGAAAACGAAGTAGGACGTATACGCGTGTTTAGCGTTGGTGGTGGCGCAATCGAAATCAATGGCGAAAGCGTAAATTACCCCGACGTTTATTCGCTAAACAGTTTTGAAGAGATAAAAGAATATTGTAAGAAGAAAAACTTGCGCCTTTGGCAGTACGCTATTGAGTGTGAGGGCAAAGAAATTCTCACTTATGCTCAAGAGATGTGGACGGTTATGAAAAAATGTATTCACGAAGGGCTAGAAAGTGAAGGAATTTTACCTGGTGGCTTGGGCGTTGTAAGGCGTGCAAAACAACTTTGGCAAGATCCGTATATGCGAGAGAGCGCGCAAAGTAAAGAAGATAGAAAAGTGGCGGCGTTTGCTTTTGCCGTAGGCGAGCAAAACGCGTCGGGTGGCGAAGTTGTTACCGCGCCTACTTGTGGAGCGTGTGGAGTTTTGCCAGCGGTATTTTATTATCACCAAAGAAAGCATCGTTTTAGTGACGAAACGATTGCAAAAGCGTTGCTCACGGCAGGAATTGTGGGTAATTTAGTAAAAACGAACGCGTCAATTTCGGG
>JAZOUI010000331.1:0-3565 GCA_045658145.1 Pumilibacteraceae bacterium | reverse complement strand
TTCATCTTCTTACCTCCTTTGATTTTTATAAAAGCGTATACTTTTTATTATAATAACATATTTTATATAATTTGTCACGAATTTTTAAAATTTTTTTTGATTAATTTACATAATCATAATATTTTATAACCAACTCTCTTCTTAATGCAAGTAATTGTGGCGTGATATATAACTATTTTAGAACATAAATTTAATGAATTTTCTTTTTTTGCATCTTCTTTACAGAAAAAAATAGGCGGTAAGTTTCCTTACCACCTATTTTAATCTTAGTTGCTTTGCTTTTATTCCTCTAAATCCTCGTTATACTCAGTAACGCCCGTAACGTTAATTTCGCCGTCGGGGTAACTATATTCCGGATTATTTACCCAGAAATCAGCAGGATAAAAGTCATATTCATCTTCGTACGATTCAGCAGTGTCGTGTTGCAAATCGCCCTCAAGTTCATATCTATAAGCAACGTCCCATATCGTATAAACGGTTTCGTCCGTAGGATCGTCATAGAAAACAATCCTTACTTCCGCACATACGCTTATAGCGGAATATGCATTGTCGCGCACACCACTTTCGCCAACTTCACCACCAGTGCTTTTAACAAAACCGTTAGTTACTCGGATATCAACGTATTTTTTAATCATCGGGTTTTCGCCCGTCGTCCATACCGAGTATAACCAGCCGGTTTCTTCGCCCGTTATTGTGTAAGTGAACGACTGACTATCGCTTATTAAAATATATTCGCTTCCGTTATGGCCGTAAGTTACCAAATACCAGCCAATAAATACGGTGCATTCGCCATTAGGATCGTAAGTCGTGTTCAGGTCAAACGTATCGCCTGCTTTACCTTCAAATTCGGTAGTATAATACATTTCTCCGCCGTTAACGCTTATGAGCGATTCATAATTCCAGCCTTCGCAATTTACGCAGTATATCGCATCAGTATAAACGGGCGTTAGCGTTATATCGCAAGTAACGTAGAAACGCCACTCGTCAAATACTTGGTCATTACCGTCCAACCAGTATTCGAACGTTTTGCCTTCTACATAGTTAGCGTATACGTACACTTGGGTATTCGCAGCAACTTCAACCGTTCCAGTATATTCTTTACCGTCAATTTCAAAGTATCCGTTTTCTACAGTAATTCTAAACGTTTCACTAGGCTCATCGGGTACTTCAACTTCGTGGCAAATTACTCGCGCGTAAACAGCATCTCTTACGGGATTGTCTAACGTATTAAAGGTAAACTCTTTGCTTTCCGAAAGCAATACCCACTCTTGATTTGCAAAGTCCCAAATCTCGTAACGGTCAAAAACAATACCTTCTTCGTCCTGCCACGATAAAGTAATAGGTTTTCCACTATCATATACGTGCGCCGTATTACTATAAACGTTCGTATCGTCTCCGATTAGTTCAACGCAATCACTGGGATCGCTGAAAATAAATCTAAACGCGTTAATCGTTTCGGGTACGGTTAAGGTAAAGTTACTGAACGTATTACGCCTTGAGCATAACGACTTGATATCGTTTTCAATATTACCGTAAGAGTAATGAACGGATTTACTTGCCTCGTCTAACTTTTCAAACTCTTCAGGAGAAACGATAGTTTTGTACGTATTCATCAAAAAGACAGTTCTATAATACGTGCCGTAGTCTGCGTAGCCATAAGTAATACCCGTTGCTTTGTCAACGTACATATGTTTTTTGTAAGACGTACCTGCATTTTTTACAAAGCAAATAGTATCTCTTCCACCCGTCATAACGTAATCGCCGTTTTCGTCGTAGTAACCGCCCTGGAAGGATTTGCCCTCGTATTCAATTTGCCACGGAGTATCAGACAAATCGTCGTAAGCCTTGCTCGTAGGAATACGCAACTCGTTATACGTTTCAGCCCAGTAGTCGTGATACGATTCGAACACAGACGCTCTTGCGCTCATACTGTTGCCCAAAACCATACCGTTACCGCAACCCATATTGTCGTCAGGATAATCCAAAGTTTCAATCCAGCCGTTTACGTCGTAAGCATATCCGTAAATAGCCCACAAGAATTCGGATCTTCTATCACCTCTTGATTTAGAAAGATAAATAGGCTCGATAGTCGATGAATCTTCATCATCTACGTACATAAAGATGAAAGTATCGTTATTGTCTTTGTTCGATGAGGTTTCATACTCGTACTGGAACGCCCAAATATAAACCTTTTGATTTTCTGCGTTTGTATAAGAGTAGTAAAACTCGTTATGACATACCTTACCGCCGTAGGTGTACTGGTAATTAATCATTGTGTTATCCATAAAGCCGATAAAGTCTAATCCACCTAAATACCAGTATTCTTCATAGTAATCACAGTACTTACAGTAAACTCTGTACTTGCCGTACTGTCCGTTTTTGCTTTCTTCTACGATATGCCAGTCGTCATAATCAATGCTGTGCTCGTCCGTAGGGGGAATAGGCTCGGTCCAAACGTGACCACAGTAGCACTCGCAACGCATCAATCCTTCTTCCGTATGCGAAGGTTCTTTTTCTACTTCGTATTCGTGCTCGGTATGCTCTTCAAAAAGGTTTTCGCCACAAATCCAGCACTCTTGTTTATGGTATTGACTATTGTAATCTACCATTTCATCAAAATTATGGTGGCCGAAATTTTCAAATTCTAATTCGTACTTGATATCGCCCTTTGCGTTTGTGGACTTATAAAGGTTACCCTCTTCACAGTTGCCTTCTTTAATCAGTTCGCGATTAGAGAAATCATTATCATCCATATCTTCAAACTCGGGATAATAATAACCACTTGTAAATACAAGCATAGAGAAGTCTTCGTCGGGAATAATCGTACCCGATGCCGAAACCCAACGCTTAAACGTTCTGCCCTCTTGGTCGGTTAAGGTAACGCTGAGCACGTCATTTTCTTGCGCAATATAAACGTTAGCGTTTTCGCCGTATATATTGCTGTAAGTCGTAGCCGTTTCTTTGCCCTTAAAGGTTGCCGTACCACCTGCTATTACGATAATAATGCCTTCTTCGTGCTTTTCTCTTCCACAAACCGAACAAGAACCGTCGTCCGCATCAAAAGTACATTTGCCCGTTTCTTTTTCGCCACATCTACACTCTCTATAATGCTCGTCTTCAATAACTTCGTCGGGTGCCCAATCGCCAAACTCGTGTTCAGGCGTTTTGTCAATAGGCTCGTCTTTCGTTCTGTCGCAAATGGTACAGGTATAAGTCTTTACGCCTTCTTCAAAATGCGTAGGCGGTTCGGTTATTTCGCCATCGTCAAAATCACAGTCACCCGTTTCTTTTTCACCGCACTTACACTCTCTATAATGCTCGTCTTCAATAACTTCGTCGGGTGTCCAGTCGCCAAACTCATGTTCGGGCGTTTTGTCAACAGGCTCGTCTTTCGTTCTGTCGCAAACAGTACAGGTATAAGTCCTTACTCCTTCTTCCGTATGCGTAGGGGGTTCGGTTATTTCGCCGTCATCAAAATTACAGTCGCCCGTTTCTTTTTCACCACAGTTGCATTGTCTATAATGTTTGTTTTCTGTGGTATCATCAACAGTCCAATTACCAAAAC
>JAZOUI010000330.1:0-2671 GCA_045658145.1 Pumilibacteraceae bacterium | reverse complement strand
GTTATATTTCTTGGGAAAATCTCAACAAAAGATTTAGAATCACAGGCGAGCAATTAAGCTCGCCTGCCGTTTTTTATTCCGTAAAATTATTAAACTCTTCCATAAAACAAAATAGGCCGAACATCTTACCAACAGTAAAGAGGTTCAACCTATTAAGACTTGGTGCGGTCAACAGGACTTGAACCTGCACGGAGTTACCACAAGATCCTTAGTCTTGCGCGTCTGGCACTTAGCCGAGCCTACGAAGTAGGCGCACGCCACGGAGCGAAAGCGAAGTATTCCGCCATGACGGAAGTGGCAAAGGAAACAAAAAAACCTGTATCGTAATGATACAGGTTTTGGTGCGGTCAACAGGACTAAAGGCAACAAAGTTGCCTTGGCGTTCGGGCTACGCCCTCGGCTGAGGAACTGCAAAATTGCAAGCAATTTATGCGTACAATCCTTTGCGACACAAAAAAATAGAGATGCAGAAAAATCTACATCTCTATTTTGGTGCGGTCAACAGGACTTGAACCTGCACGGAGTTACCACAAGATCCTTAGTCTTGCGCGTCTGCCAATTCCGCCATGACCGCGTTTCAGCCTGATTATTATACTAAACCAGAAAATATTTGTCAACCGATTTTAGGGTTATTTTGTAAATTTTTAATAAAAGAAAAATAAGATTATGACTTTTGGTGAAAAGAGGGGATATTCAGTAGTTGACAATTTGGTAAATATTCCGTATAATGTAATTAATATTTAATATAAAATCAAGGAAAAGTATAGATGAAAAAAGCATTGCAAAAAATTACGGCGTTGTTGCTTGTTGTCGTTATGAGCGTTTTTACGTTTAGCGCGTGTGCGAGTGTAAACGTTATAATAAAATTTATTGTGGATGGGAAATCCTACGGAGCGGTAGCGGTAACTAATGCTGACGATATTAATTTGCCGACTGCGCCGTCGAAGAGTGGATATACTTTTGATGGTTGGTATTTGGATCAAAACGTTTGGGAAAAACCACTTAATGCTAATGCGGTAAAGGAAAAGGGCGAAGGCATACTGTCCGTTTACGCGAAGTTTGTGGGGCAAACTGAAGTGAGTTTTGCGCTCAGCAAAACTTCGGTAAGTTTAGCAGTAGGCGATACTTATAGAATTACGCCTACGAATATGACGGGCGTTAATGAGACTGATTTTACTTGGTCGTCGAATAATTCTGCAGTTGCTCGAGTATCGGGCGGAACTGTTACGGGCGTAAAAGAAGGTACGGCTGTAATCACGGCAACAGCAAAGGGCGTAAGCAAAACTTGTGTCGTTACGGTTGCTCAAAAGTCTAGCGAGATAACGGGCACGTTTTCTCTTATCGTTCGCTATCCAAACGGCACGGGTGTAAACGGACAGACTGACGGCACGGGTGGAAGTAGTGGAACTGAAGTTCAAATCGTTTTCTATTCGTCTGATAAATCCAGATCGTATCCTGCCGTAACGCTTGATGCTTTTGGTGAAATTAAGGTGTCCGCATCCGCCGTTTGTGGCGCGCTCCAAGATGACACGATTATTGCAACTGTGGTAGGCGTACCCCTTGGTTTTAAAGCAAGTGATAAGACTTTAACGCTTACAAACAGAAGCGGAATAATCAGTTTATCCGACACTAGAAGTAGATTGTACGTAAGCAATTTTAGCGCGGGATTTGGTCACGTTTGGCTAGATAAAGCGATTGAAAGATTTGAAAAAGCGTATGCGAACGTTTCATTTGAATCGGGCAAAACGGGAGTAAAGGTAATTGCCGACAATAATCGTAATTCGGCGCAAACTATCCTTAATGGTTTTGGAAACAATCCGAGTGAAGTGTTCTTTATGGAAGGCGCAACGTACAACGATTTTGTAACGAGAAACGTTTTGCTTGATATAAGCGACGTTGTAAAATCAAACGCGCCTAACGACTTGGTAACCATTGAAAGCAAACTTACTGACGAGCAAAAAGGCTTTTATAGTAAGAGTGGAAAGTATTACGGTCTTCCGCATTATGCCGGTTATATGGGCATAATTTATGATAAAGATTCTTTTGCTCAAAACGGATATTACTTTGCAGGCGACAGCGCAATTATTCAGGGCTACAATACGCTAACTTCAAACGATAAATATATTTTTGCGACTTCAGCCTTGCAAAAGAAGAGTAATGGTCCTGACGGTTTGCCAGGTACTTATGACGACGGCTTACCTTCAACTTACGACGAATTCTTTGCACTATGCGATCATATCGTTTCTAGAAACAAAAAGCCTATAACGTGGAACGGAATTGCGCCTGTGAATTATCTTGAAAATTTGATGCAATCGTTAGCGTCTACGTCGGACGGCAAAGAACAAACGATGCTGAATTACGAAGTTTGGGGAACGGCTGAAACGCTAGGCAATTACGCTATGGGTGGATTTGTGCGTGATAGCGAGCCTACGGTAATTGTGGGCAGTACGGCGAAAGAACTTGCTCGCCAAAAAGGCAAGTACGATGCGCTTTCGTTTATGCACAAACTTATTCAAGCAAAGGCTGGCATTTATTATCCATCTTCGGCAATGGGCGATCCTACTTACACACAGTACGACTCGCAAGATGATTTCTTGTACGGAGTAAGGAACGGCGGTCAGTTTCCTATGATGATTGACGGCGCGTGGTGGCAAGGCGAGGCGACGGAAAG
>JAZOUI010000329.1:0-6786 GCA_045658145.1 Pumilibacteraceae bacterium | reverse complement strand
TGGAAGTCGAGCTGGATAGTTCCGCATTGCCAAGTTCTGCCGATACTGTCTTCAAGGTGGAAGTCAATCTTCGGTCCATAGAAAGCACCGTCGCCTTCGTTAACAACGTAAGGAAGGCCAAGCGATTCGAGCGCCGATTTAAGACCGTTAGTTGCTGCCTCCCAGTCCTCGTCGCTACCCATACTGTTTTCAGGACGAGTAGAAAGTTCTACGCTATACTTAAATCCAAACTTCTCGTAAACTTCATTGATAAGATGAACAACACCTACAATCTCGTCGGTGATTTGCTCTCTTCTCATAAAGATATGCGCGTCGTCTTGGGTAAAGCAACGTACACGGAAAAGTCCGTGGAGCGCGCCTTTAAGTTCGTGACGATGCACAAGACCAAGTTCGCCTACACGCATAGGAAGGTCACGATAACTATGGGGCTGAGAACGGTAAACCATAACTCCGCCAGGGCAGTTCATCGGTTTTACGCAGAAAATTTCTTCGTCAATCATAGTCGAATACATATTATCCTTGTAGTGATCCCAATGTCCACTAGTTTCCCAAAGTTTACGATTCATAATAAGGGGCGTAGAAACTTCGACGTAGTTTTCACGCGTATGAATTTCACGCCAGTAATCAATAAGCGTGTTTTTAATTTGCATACCTTTTGGAAGGAAGAAGGGGAATCCGGGTGCTTCGTCGCACATCATAAAAAGTCCCATTTCCTTACCGATACGACGGTGGTCACGCTTTTCCGCCTCTTCAAGCATTTTAAGATACTCGTCAAGTTCGGGCTGAGATGCAAACGCGATACCCTTTACACGGGTAAGCATCTTGTTATTGCTATCGTTTTTCCAGTACGCGCCCGAAATGCCCATAAGTTTGAACGCCTTAAGCGCCTTGGTATAGCAAAGGTGAGGGCCTACGCACATATCAACGTATTCGCCCTGTTGGTAAAAACTGATTTGAGCGTCTTCAGCCAAATCGCCGATATGCTCTACCTTATATTTTTCACCACGCTCTTCCATAAGTTTAATAGCCTCTTCTCTGGGAAGAATAAAGGACTTAATGGGAAGATTTTCTTTAACGATTTTCTTCATTTCCTGTTCGATTGCAGGAAGGTCTTCATCGCTAAGTTTGGTATCGCCCAAATCTACGTCGTAGTAAAAACCTTTTTCATTCGCAGGACCGTAAGCAAAGTCAGCGTGTGGATAAAGACGCTTTATTGCTTGCGCCAAAATATGCGCTGCGGTATGACGAATAATGTGAAGTTCTTCTTCGGGAGCGCACTCGCCAACGTGTCCGTCATTATAAATTACTTTCATTTCTATATCTCCTAAAAATTTTTTCTCTTTTGGATGCAAAAAAATAAAACACCCCTAGGCTATGCCCAAGGGTGCTGTTTTGCACGGTTCCACCTTGAATTTAACTCATTGTCCTTTAACGCAGGATTACGGTAACGCTCGTCGCGCACGGCTCGGGAGTGGTCTTCATTACTTTAGGCAAAGAAACTTCCAGCAAACGTTTCTCTCTCTGTATGCCCCACGGCAACTACTCTTTCCGTCACAGCCTTTTCAATAATTATAGCACTACGCTATCGTTTTGTCAACAATTTTATGCAAAAGTTTTGCTTGTTTAACTATTGACTTTTTTCCCAAAAACATACCCGTTTTTGTCAAAACAAGCAGGTACGTATCTAGCCGTTTATGATTTTACTTGAAATATTTGTTCTCAATAGCAGTAACTTTTGCTATTCTACCAACGTGACGTTCTGCGCCCGAAAATTCAGTTTTAAGGAAAACGTCAACGATTTCTTGTGCAAGACCTGCGCCGATAACGCGTTCGCCAAAAGCAAGCACGTTAGCGTCGTTATGCTCGCGCGTAGCCTTTGCCGAGAAGGTATCTGAACAAAGCGCGCAACGAATTCCCTTTACCTTGTTTGCGCAAATGCTCATACCTATTCCCGTTCCGCAAATAAGAATACCTTTGTCCGTTTCGCCACTTGCAACAGATTCAGCAACTTTAATCGCATAATCAGGATAATCTACTGCGCCTTCTACGTAAATACCAAAATCGGTAACGTCATAGCCGTCCGCAATAAGGTGCTTAATTAAATTGTTTTTAAGGTTTAATGCTGCGTGATCACACGCGATTGCTACTTTCATTATGTTTCTCCTATTTTTTCTCGTACTGATATTATACCACAACAATGTATATAAATCAACGTTTTTTATTTCTTTTCGTTCTTTTTTTCGCGCAAATATCCTGCTGCGTCCAAAACAGGTTCAATACACTCGCAAAGATACTTTGCAACTTTTATGTACGCTTCAACGGGGTATCCGTACGGATCAGGCACGTCGCCCCTGCCCGTAATCTCGCCCACCGTGTAAGCGTTGGTCGCAGTAAGCCTAGATTTATGATCGCGCGTCATACAAACGACAAGGTCAACCTTTTCCGTCATCTCGCTCTTAAACTTCTTCGCTTTGTGTTTGTGCCACGGAATATCCAAATAAGCGAGCGCAGCGCGTGACGACGGGCTAATTCCGTCGCCTTCGTTAGCCGTAAGCCCACACGAAGAAACGTCGTACTTTGCCGTGAGTTTTTTCTTCTTAATTTCGTTTTTGAAAATGCTTTCAGCCATTGCCGAGCGACAAGTATTTCCACTACAAACGAACAGTATTTTTATCTTGGGTTCTTTTTTTGCTTTCTTTTTCTTTTCGGGCTTTACTTCGGGCTCGTCAAACTCCACAGTTTGCTCAAACTCAATGGTAACTTCGCCTTTCTTTTCGCTCTCTTTTTCTATCTCTTGTACGGCTAGTGTCGTCGTCATATAAACTTACCTCCGCACGCTTTTTCTAGTCTATTAGCAATCGAACTACCTATTCCCTTCTCTTCCACGCCTTGCGCTATCACAACGTCATAACCGTCGTCATCGCTTTTTCTAAGCAAAGAAAAAAGTTTTCTAGCATAATCTTCGTAAGTTTTTCCTGCGTTATAAAAACGTTCTTTATCGAAGTTTTGGGCGTATTCATCCATTGCAATCACAACTGTTTTTTTGCCTTCGCTAACGCATTTTTCATAAAACGCCACCATACGTTGTATCGCATTTTCATTAGGGAGCGCAACGTAAACGTCACTAGACGGCGAATAATGCTTGTACTTCATACCCGGGCAAAGTGCAACTTTGCTGTTGCGAACAACTTCTATTTCACCCACAACTTCTTCAATCTTTTCAAGCGCCATACCACCTGCGCGCAAAAGTCTAGGTTTTTCGCTCGTAAAATCAATTACGGTGGACTCAACGCCCACTTCACACTCGCCACCGTCCAAAATAGCGCAAATTTTTCCGTTAAGGTCGTCGTAAACGTGACCTGCAGTAGTCGGACTTGGCCTAGAACTAGTGTTTGCTGACGGAGCGCACACAGGTACGCCTGCCTCTAAAATAAGATCGAGCGCAACCTTGCTGTTAGGCATTCTTACCGCTACGGTATCTAGTCCCCCCGTAACCGAATCGGGAACGATTTTCTTCTTTTTAAGCACCACCGTAACAGGACCGGGCATAAACTTTTCAATAACCTTTTTTGCCCCGTTTGGTACAAATTCCGCGACTACGTCCACCCAAGATTTGTCCGCGATATGCACAATCAACGGGTTGTCGGACGGGCGACCTTTTGCCTCGTAAATCTTTTTTACGCTATCGGGCAAAAAGGCATTTGCGCCTAAGCCGTACACCGTTTCGGTCGGAAAAGCAACAATTTCACCTTCTCGCAAAAGGGACGCGCAAGTTTTGATATTCAGTTGATTTGATTGATAAATTTGTGTTTTCATAACTTTGCCGTTTATTTTATCCTTTTGCCGTCAATAATTAAAATATGAAATTTTCCTATCTTTCCGACAGTTTTATTAGTAAATTTATTCTGTTTTCGCTTGGAATAGTCGTGGGCGGTTATTTGTGTCGCAACTCAGCCTGCGCTATCCTTTTCGGTCTTATCTTTTCGCTGTGCCTGTCCGAAATATATCTTATCGCTATCGGCAAACGTGAAAAGAAAAAACGTCCCAAAGATTACAACGCCGTTTGTGAAAAATTAATTTTTTCGGGCGACGATTACGTTTTGACTTTGCTAAAACGCGTTTTATCAGCAAAACACGTCGTCAAAAAGTACGGAAATTATCTACGCGTAGACAACGCCATTTTGCTTTCTCGTATGCGACCTAGCGCACTTTCGGACAACGAATTTATCGAAAGTGTAAACTTTGCTAGACTTCGCGACTACAAAACAGTAATTATTCTAACGCACTTGCGTCCTAATAAATGCGACGATTTGATTAAAAAAACGACCGATTTGTCCGTCAAAATAATTGATTTCGACCGTATCTATTCGTTTTTGCGTTCAAATAATGCTTTGCCCACGATAGTTTTGCCTACTAAAAAACAAAAACTTGCACTTGTTGCCAAAACAATGCTAGACAAAAAACGAGCAAAGTCTTATTTTGTGTGCGCATTTACGTTGTTTGTTCTTTCGTCGCTAGTTTCGTCGTCGCTGTACTACCTTATATTCGCGTGCATTTCGCTTGCGCTAGGGCTAGCCGTCGCTTTCTTTCCACGAGAAAAAAAGGAATAATTGCTTATTCCTGTGTTTCGTCTTGCTCGTTTTTAGTCTTCTCGTCTCCTTCGCTTTCGTTATCACTTTCTTCTACAACGTCAGGCGCTTGCTTTTTCGCCATAAATTTGACCATAAGAAAGAGAAAAAATCCTACTCCACCCGAAATAAGCGTAACGAGAGCAACCGCTCCGCCAAGCATATCCTTGTCGAGCAAGTAAAGAACGAAGGAAACCGAAAATATTCCTACGAATACTAATGCGATTATTGCTAAAATTCTTATTGCTTTCTCACTCATAATAAAATTATATCATATAATTTTTTATTGAGCAAGCATTTTTAAGCGCAACTTTTACAAATCGTCCGCATCTTGTTCGGGTTTTTCGCCCAAATCATTGCTCGCATTACCCGTGTAACTCCCGAACGGATCATACTCGCTTACGAATTCGTTTTTACTCGCCTTCCTATAATTCTTCTTAAAAAATCTGTTTATTCTCATACTTTCTCCTTTGTTTTAGTATGCGCAAAAGGAGCAAAAATATAGTAAAATAACGAAAAACCGAGGGAACGTATCCTCGGTTTTCTTACCTATTTCATAATTTTCTTTGCATAATCGCTTTCAAAAACCGGCTGGTCTTTCATGTAAACGACGTTCATTTTATTTGGTTTACGCAAATCGTTTTCCGTCAAATACCGTTCAATCAAAGCGCACGTCCATTCGCTAACGCGCAAGTCGCCACCCACCGTTTCGTCCATTTCAAGCGAGCATCCATCGTCCAATCCACGTCCACAGTTATGATAAGCAAGCACGTCCGAATAAGTTTTTTCGTCGTTAAGCGCCACCGCACCACTCATTCCCACGTCAATCGCGCTACCAGCCCCGAAATCAAACAACAACGCATCGCCATATTCAATAAGCGGTTTTTTGCCCTTATAAGTGCCGACGTTTCCGCCTGCATTTATAATAAGCGGTACGTTTACATCATTACAAAGCGCGTAAACTTCAACCAAATACTCTTCTTTTATATCGAAGTAAGCAAAGTCCGTATCAAGTACAACCGCACGAACGGGCATACACGCCCCCTTTAGTTTTGCTTTCAGATCGTCAACGTTCAGCGTATTATCCTCGTTCGTTTTACAAAATAAGGGCGTACTTCCCACGCAAAGCGCAACGAGTGAATCAGACGGATAAGAGTTTTCGCCCACCACCACGAAATCGCCGTATTTTTCTAGACGTTTTCCAAAACTTCTCAAAAGCGCCTCGTACGCACCGTCATTACTGTGACAAAACAGCGCGTAATTTGCTCCTATAAATTTTGCGAAAGTTTTGCCTGCGGAAATGGATTTATCTCCCATCGTACCCCAAACGCCACTTTCAAGCACCTCGTTTTCAATCTCTCTGATAATTTTCTCGTCCATTTTCTCACTCCTTAAAGCGCACGTACTTCGTCCGCGCAATCCCAAACTTTTTTGAGTGCGGTAACGATTTCGTCCATATCTTCGCGCGTACCAAGTAGCACTGATTGATAAGTCCAGATACATAATTTTTTGCACACTTTTTCACAAACGGGCAATGACGTGGTATCCACTTTGCCGTCAATCATACGATTAGTGTCAGCGCTACTCACACACGGAAAAGTGTAAACGGGCATATATCCAACGTCCACGGCAAGCCCTTCGCCCTGCAACGCTTTTACGAACTGGTCGCGAGTAATTCCCTTTTTCTCAAACGCTTTTTCGTTCACTCTGAACAAGAATAAGTGATACGCGTGGGTAGTAATTCTTTCGTCGTAATCAAGTGCATCAATAAAATCAAGCTCCTTTATTCTGCCTGCTAAATACGCGGCGTTTTTCTCACGCGTCAGAATTTCCTGACCAAGTTTTTCGTACTGTGACAACAAAACGGACGCTTGAAAGGGAGTAATATTATGATTTTGCGCGACGGACACAATTTTTCCGTCCTTCACTCCACCGTTAAGCAAAAGCGACAGATTTTCCGCTAAGCAGTCGTCGTTAGTGGTGATCATTCCACCCTCGCCACAAGTCAAATTTTTAGTGTTTTGCGCTGAAAAAGACGCAGCGTCACCGCAACTTGCGATATTTCTGCCACGCCACGACGCGCCCACCGCTTGAGCCGCGTCCACGATAAGCTTAAGGTCGTACTTTTTTGCCAGACAAGTCGGAGGCCAAGCGGTCT
>JAZOUI010000328.1:0-8115 GCA_045658145.1 Pumilibacteraceae bacterium | reverse complement strand
ACCCACCACGCACGGGCCTGTCAAAAGAGGCATCGGTTATGCTAGGCGAAAGCAACGTAAACAACATTGTTTATATCAGTTGTAACCCTGCTACGCTTGCGCGTGACCTTGCGATAATTACCCCCTACGGCTACGAAATCTCCCTTATTCAGCCGTACGACATGTTTCCCCAAACAAGCAACGTCGAGACAGTCGTCGTTTTGCGTAAGCAAAATTCACAACAGTAAAACCGAAGTTGCGCAAATTCTTTGCAAGCAACCCTCGGATTTTATCGGGTGTGAGTTTTGAGCGAGACACAAAAGTTTATTTTACAGCAGTTTGGTATAACATATCGAAAGGAGTGGCTATATGAAAAAAATATTAATCAAATATAATAATCGAGAAGTTCCTGCGAATCTTTTAGCGCGCTTCGATATGGTAGATAATGAATTTGTTTCTGTCAAAGGTTTGTTTGGTAGAGTAAAGGATATTTTTGTTCCTATGAGGCATCAATATTGTTTAGTTTTCATTCCTTGGAAGCATCAGGAAAAAGAACTTGTTATGATTTCCGTGGAAGAAGCAATAACATTGGACAAGTTGAACGGGGACAATATCGTGTCAATCGAAAAGTACATTAGTCCCTTTACGGAGGAAGATCCCTATTACGCTGAATATAAGATATCAAATTTTGTCGGCTATAAATTCATATACGAATACAAAAATTACATAGCAGATATTCGAAATCAATGCTTTAAGATGCCTCTTGAATTGTTGTATCAGCATCATCCCGAACTATTGAAAGAGGAATTCGACGAGGAGTAAAATATACCTTTTGGAGTTTCCACCCCCCCATTTTTGACCGATTTGACCTTATTCCCCACGTCGAAAGTGTCGTTTGTCTCGAAAGGAGAGAATTATGATACCATTCAAAAAAACATGCGACAAGTGTAAAACAATTAAAATGGTAAAGTTGCTTAAAAATATCGAAGATTTTTTTGCCATATTAGAAGAACTCAAGAGATTATTGGTAAGTGAGAATTACGAATATGCCGGAGGAAATAACCCCGCCGACACTATCAAAAATTGGCCTCAAGACGGATTATGGTATAGAATTAAATGCAAAAACTGCGGCGCGATTTATACCTTATGGTACGATGCTTTTAAGGGTAAAGGCTATTTCAAAAAAGGCAAATAAATATACCTTTTAGAGTCTTAACCTACGCCAAGAGTGTCGTCGTTTTGAAAGGAGATGCTACATGAAAAATGAATTTGAGGCGCACTATTCAAAAGCACATGCATGGATCTTTGCAGTTTTAATACTATTACTTCTGCTCGGAATTGTCATGCTTGCGATTTTTTGGATTCCCAACGTCTCTTTAATAGCTATCGTTACTCTATCAATCATTTCAGTGATTTTGGCTTACGTGTTTATCATAACGATCCTAAAAGATGGCGTGGCAGTTCAAATAACGGACAATAAGCTTATTTTATACAAGAAACATCTTTTTGAGATTCCCATCAAAGACATATTGAAAATCTCGATTCACAACGGCGACGGTTCTTTTGATATTTCAATCAAAACACCAACGCAAAAGTTCAGTATGCATTGCTTTATAAAGGAGCAAAGAAAAAAGAAGGACGAACTGATAGTTTTACTTAAAAACAAAGGAATCAAAGTTAACGCCTTTGATATCGGTGAACATTTATGAAATACCAACTGCACGATAGTCAAATAAACAAAATTGAACTTGGCGAAAATACGATCACTCTTAAATTTTCACAAGGATTTTGGGCAACTGATGAGCACGGTAAGATGTGTGAACAGTTGGAAAATTGTAAAATTGTGTTTGAAATAGACAGAGATGATGTACCCATTGAAGACTTTATTTCTATTAGAATTTCAAAAAGGGGTGGCGTTTACAAAAACGTTTCTTTGCAAAAGTTTGTAGCCCTGTTAAAAAAATCCCCGTTTAATATATATTTAGAGTACGACTGTGATTTCGCCAGTCGAAAAATGCTACAATTACATTCTAACGCTTTATCCATAGACGCAGAAATTTTTGTATCGGAAATCAAAAACGTGGATTATATCCACGACTAAAACGCGTTTACCACGTTGTTTTGCGTAAGCAAAATTCACAACCGTAAAACCGAAGTTGCACAATTTATCGAATAAAAATCATAAACAACGCATAGCGTACCCACTTGTTTTGAAAATAAGGAGAAAATTATGAACCTTAACGGACAGTACAATTTATATTTGTTCGAACCAGAAGAACAATTTTGTCTATCTGCTCTAGAAACTAAAAAATCTTTTTTAGCGAACGTACCGTGTAACGTAGAAACGGTGCTGAGCGAAAACGGACTTCTTTGCGACGTTTATTCGCAAAACCCCGAAGAAAGCGCAAAGTACGAACTCTACGACTGGGCTTTTGAAAAGAAATTCACGATTGATGAAATTGAAAGCGAGCGCTCTACTCTAATTTTCAACGGCGTGGACGCTATTTTCGAAGTTTACCTTAACGGACAAAAGGTGGGCGAAGGACAAAACGCGCTAGCCAAGCACTCTTTTGACGTTTCACGCTTTATCAAAAAGGGCGAGAATACTTTAGTCGTGCATATTTTCTCGGCGGTTAAGAAGGCGTACGAATACGATAACACTCCTATAACCATACCTACCTTTTCGGGTTGTAGCGAAAACCTTAACGTCAGAAAGGCGTCGCACGTTTACGGCTGGGATATTCTTCCACGTATAGTTTCGGCAGGAATCACGAGGGACGTGGTGCTCCGTTTTGAAAAAAAGGTAGATTTTGAGACGGTGTATTTTGGCACTCAATACGTTGACGACAACTGTGCTATGATACAGTTCTTTTACAATATTGATATGACTTGGCGCGAAAGAAAACATTACCGCATGACGGTAAACTTCGAGTGTGGCGACAGCAAATATAACTTTGAATATCCCGTTACTTTTAAGTCACATACGCACTTTCTCACCTTGCAAAAGCCGTTACTTTGGTGGCCCAACGGTATGGGCGAACAAAACTTGTACGGCGTTACTATCAATCTCTACGACGGCGAAGAAATTATCGCGCAAAGAAGTCTAAACTACGGCGTACGTTTACTCAAACTAAAACGTCAACCCTTCTACGGCGAACGCGATAACTTTTGTTTTTATATCAACGGCAAATATTTTAAGTGCCTTGGCTCGAACATTGTTCCCCTTGACGTACTGCACTCGAAAATCGATAGCAAGTACCCAAGCCTTGTAAACGCATTAGCCGAGAGTAATACGAATATGGTAAGAATTTGGGGTGGTGGCGTATACCCGAGCGACGAATTTTTTGACCTTTGCGACAAAACGGGCATAGTCGTATGGCACGATTTTATGCTTTCCTGTCACTCCTATCCCCACTCGGACGAACTACAAAACGAGTTAAAGAGCGAAGTTGAAAAGTTTATAAAGCGCGTTCGCAACCACCCGTCACTAGGAATATACTGTGGTAGCAACGAAACGGACTGGCCCTTCTACTGCACGGGCCTTGACCCCAACAAAGATATTTACACGCGCAAACTTATTCCTGACGCGATATTTAAGCAAGACCCCAACCGTCAATATCTTCCGTCGTCGCCCTATTTTTCACAAGAATATTACGACAAATACGGTGGAAATTTCTTGCTCGACTTGTCCGTGATAGAAGAAAACCGTGTTTTTTTGAGCGAAGAACATTACTGGTGGCACAGAGAAAACTTCCGCACCTATGCCGATATGAAACACAATTTCGTGTCCGAAATAGGTTATAGCGGTTGCCCCGACGTAAGCACCATTAATTCCTTCTCTCCCCCAAATGCTTTCCCTATTGATCCTAAAAAATTCAACTATACGACCGAAGGCGAAATTGACTACGGCGTAAAATTCTATTTTGACGATGCGCCCACTAACCTTGACGATTTCGTTTTCGCATCTCAAGTATATCAAGCCGAGGCGTACAAATTCCTAATTGAACAAACGCGCGTGCGCGAAAACCTTAACGGCGTGCTTATTTGGACGTTTAACGAAGGCTTTCCTTCTTTTACTTCGGGTATCGTAGACTACTATGAGCGCAAGAAACTAGCGTGGTATTACGTTAAGAATTCGCAAGAACCCGTGCAAACTATGGTCGTAAAATCGCAGGGACGTTGTGAAGTTTTTATAACAAACAACACTATTTCGCCCGTAAGTGGTGAAATTATTTTATCGGATGAAAATGGTAACGTTCTTGGCAAATTTGCCTTTGACTGCGCGCCTACTTCGTGTGTAAAAATTAGCGAAGTTATTAAAGAAAAAGGCTTTTTATTAATGCAAACCAACTTTAACGGAAAAAGCGTATTTAACCACTTCTCCGCGCAGGACAAATACACTTTCGCCGATTACAAGACCTTTTTTGAAAAATTTGCAAAATTGTTAAACTGTGAAAAATAAAGAAAAATAGGAGTAATTATGGAAAAACAGAAAAAAGATTTCAAAGAGTTTATGCGCGCGCTGAAATTTACGCTAATTTCAATCAGCGCAGGAATTATCCAGATAGGCTTGTTCACGGTAATGAACGAACTACTCACGATCAACTACTGGGTGGCGTATCTGACCAGCTTGCTCGCGTCGATTTTGTGGAACTTTACCATCAATCGTAAAGTTACCTTTAAGTCGGCAAACAACGTAAAAATCGCAATGCTGTTAGTGCTTGCTTTCTACGCGGTGTTCACTCCCGTTTCGACCATTTTAGGCGAACTTGCCGAAAATTCGGGCGTAAACGAATATATCGTGCTCGCCGTGACAATGATTTCTAATTTCGTTCTTGAATACCTTTTCACCCGTTTCGTAGTGTATCGCAATTCCTGCGATACCGCTATTTCAACAAAAACGACGGGGGACGTGGTGCCCGATTCTGAAAATTCTAACGACAGCGAACAGTAATTCCCTCCCATAAAAACCACTATACAAAACTTGTTTAGTCTCACACAAAGGCTCAAGAGAACGATTGCAATGAGATTTCTGCAAGACTGCTTTATATATGTATATCATAAAACAACACGATAAACGACCGCAAATACCAAGCCTCCCTTTACACAAGGGAGGCTTTTATTTATCTATGCTTTATCGTTTTTCTAAATAAGCACTGCGTTTATATCCTTAAACATTAAAATACAGCTCACCTCTTTCGAGATAAACCGTATTTCTGAAAACCGTCTTTTAATGCACAGTCTTATTCCGCTGGCTTTTTATCTATTCGTTTTGGGATTATCCGTTCGACCAAGCAAGTAATCAATGGACACGTCAAAGTAATCAGCGAAACTAATCAGCGTAGCGTAATCTGCCTCTCGCTCGCCCGTTTCATACCTGCTGATACTGTTTTGATTCATATTTAAGTCCATCGCAAGTTTCAGTTGAGAAAGACGTTTTTTCTTTCGCAATTCCCGTAATCTCATTCGTAATTCCTCTGTTTTTCCGCTTTATTCTCTTGACATAATTATACCTTTTTGGTATAATAAAAATATCCCATTATGGTATATTATGCGTTCATAGCCGTTTTTATTTGTTTTAACGGTATTTTTGCAATATACTGTTATAATAAAAGGGAAACAAGGAGGCTTATAAAATGACGGCAACAGTAAATCATTCCGTTTACGGAGACATCACTTACGAAGAAAGTTTTTGGACGGGCAAAAGAAAAATCAGCATAAACGGCACGGCTCTTGATAAAATCGATAAGAAAACTTTTGCTTTTTATCGCGACGGCAAGCCCGTTTACGTATCAATCAGCGGTAACTTCTTGACGGGAACAAAGCTGGTTATTGAAAATACGACCGTTTCTGTTACCCCACCTGCAAAATGGTACGAGCTCGTTTGCTCCATATCCATTTTCGTTTTAATTTTGGTTTGGGGTAACAGCGTTGCGCTTTGCTCAATCGTGCCTATCGTTGGTGGCGCAATCGGTGGCGGAATAAGCGGTGCTTTGGGCGCAACCAACCTGTTTGTAATGAAATCAATCAAAAACGTTTGGTTGAAACTTCTCGTTTGGCTGGGCTTTTTAATCGGTACGTTCCTCATCTGCTTTGCAATAGGAATGGCGATCGTTTCAGCGTTAGCATAAAATAAAAGAGCAAGGGTACTTCACTCTTGCTCTTTTTTATTACAAAATCTCAAATTTGCTTTTTTGCGTTTTGATAATACCGTCGCTGACGAGTTTACTTAGTTCCGCTGAAAGACCGCTACGCTCCACTTCGAGATAGTCGGCAAGCTCCTGTCGGTCAAAGGGGATCGTGAAAACGCTACTGTTTTCCTTTTTCGCCGTAAGCGTCAGATACGCCATAATCTTTTCACGCGTGGTGCGTTTTGATGTCACTTCAATGCGTTGGTGGTAGCCTATATTTTTGTGGGCGAGCGACTGCATAAGGTTAAAAATCAGCTGACGGTGAAAGGCACAATTATTCGAGCAAGTATGCAAAATATGGTCACTATTGAGTAGCATTACCTCACTTGGCACGCTCGCCACGACCGAAACGGGCAAGTTTTGTTCGCCTGCGCACGCAAAGGCCTCACAAAAGGTTTGACCTTCGCCGTTGTTTTCCACGATACTGCGATTACCCCAGTAGTCGTTGCGCACCACTTGCACTTCGCCACTAAGCACCACGCCTATATATTTTGCAGGCGAGCCCTCGGTAAAAACGGTGTACTTTTTATCCAAGGTCATCACCTTTGCACCCATACAGGTCAACATTTTCTCGATATCGTTATCTTCTATGCCCCAAAAAATCGGGCACTTTTTTATTTTCGTCAAAAAATTTTTCATTTTTTCTCCTTTTTGTTGAAAATTCAACATACTTTTGTCCATAATTATACTATAATAATGACGTAAAAGCAAGGAGGTAACGATATGAAAATTGCTTTTTTTGACGCAAAACCTTACGACAAGCCCGCTTTTGACGCTTTGGGCGAAAAAAAGGGCGTGAAGTTCAAATATTTTGAAACGAAACTCACCGAGGACACGGTATCGCTCGCAAAGGGCTACGACGGCGTGTGCGTTTTCGTAAACGACACCGTAAACGCGTCGGTCATTGACAAGCTGGTTGAGATGGATATAAAGTTAGTGGCACTTCGATGTGCAGGCTTTAACAACGTGGACGCTAAACACGCTTACGGAAAAATCCATATCGTCCGCGTGCCTGCCTACTCGCCCTACGCCGTAGCCGAGCACGCTATGGCAATGCTACTAACTTCTATCCGCCGAATTCACAAGGCGTATATCCGCACACGCGACTTTAATTTCTCGCTGTCCGGAATGACGGGTTTTGACCTATACGGCAAGACGGTGGGCGTTATCGGAACGGGTAAAATCGGCAAAGTTTTTATAAACATTTGCAAGGGCTTTGGAATGAAGGTTTTAGCGTACGACAAATACCCTGACCGCTCGATAGAGTGCGAAACGGTGCAGTACGTACCCCTTGATTTTCTGTTTGAGCATAGCGACGTGATTTCACTTCACTGTCCGCTGACGGAAGAAACCTATCACGTTATAGACGAGCGTAGCATTGAAAAATGCAAGCGTGGCGTGGTGATTTTGAACACTTCGCGTGGCGCGCTCGTTGACGCAGAGGCGCTACTTAACGCGATAAAATCACGAAAAGTGGGCGCGGCGTGTCTGGACGTTTACGAAGAAGAATCAGACTTTTTCTTCGAGGATTTTTCGGGGCATATCGTTGACGACGATATTTTAGCGCGACTCATATCAATGCCCAACGTAATCGTGACCTCGCATCAAGCGTTTTTGACTGAAGAGGCACTTTTCAATATCGCTGAAACGACGGTAGATAATATTATAGGAATTTTAAGCGGAACAGGCACGGAAAACGAGCTTTGCTACCGCAACGGAAACGCTCACGACTGCAAAAAATGCTTTTAAGCAAACGAAGGAGTAGCTTATGATTAGAAAAATTATTGAGATAGACGAAAATAAATGCAACGGTTGCGGGCTGTGCGCAAAGGCGTGTCACGAGGGCGCAATTGAGATGGTAAACGGCAAAGCAAAACTCACGCGCGAGGATTACTGCGACGGCTTGGGCGACTGCTTGCCTGCGTGTCCAACGGGCGCGATATCC
>JAZOUI010000327.1:0-1610 GCA_045658145.1 Pumilibacteraceae bacterium | reverse complement strand
ACATTTCACTTTTAGTGAAGTATAGTGTGTTATATATTTTTACTATGGACAAAAAATTTTTATGGAACTGCCTTATGTTCTTTGTTTTTTGCTTTATTTATTGATAATTTCTTCTATTACTTTTCCGTCTGCATCGGGTAGTGACCAACCGAATATTTTTGCGAGTGTAACTGCCATATCGATACTTTCGCAACGCTCTACTGTAACGCCTTTCTTAAAGTCAGGGCCTATCATAATCGTAGTAGGCTGTGGACCTTTGTCGGGCAAGTGTCCGTGAGTGCCGTTCCCAAGGCGATAATCAGAAGGATTAGCGTTGATAAAGTAGGGCGGTTTAACCGACCATCCGTCAAAAGCAGAGTAGCCGTCTGTTTCAACTACAAAATCAAAATTGCCTGCTAACTTTTCCTTTTCGTAAATTTCTTCTTTGGTGAAAACGCTTTCAAATCCATAAAGTTTGCTTTCAGCGCCTTCTTTAAGAATTTTATAAGTTAAATCGTACGCCTCTTTGTCGTTTTCATCCACGATTTTAATTTGACCTGATGCCGCTATGGAGTTAGCGTATGCGCGCATTTTAGTAATGTTGCCTTGTTCATCCGTTTCGATAAGACCTGCTTGCGCAAGTAATACGTTTAAGCATCCCCACCGCTTGATGTCGATCTGGCCGTGATCGGAAGTGATAACGATGTCTGTGTTTTCATAATCGCCTGTCTCTTTTAACGCGCGTATGATTTTTTCAATCCAGTAATAAGTGTAATCTAATTGTTCGGTTACGTATTCGTTAAATACGCCGTATTCGTGGCGTTTGCCGTCAATGCCTGCAGGATGTACGACCAACAGGTCAGGACGATATTTAAGTATCATATCGCGCGCGCAAGCCATCATAAATTCATCACAGTAGGGGTGCTGACGCTGATGTCCGTCAATGTAGTAAAGGTTTGGCTCGACGATTTCTTTAATGACTTTGTCGCTCGTACCCATACGCTTTAACGCTACGGTAAGGGGCTCGTCACTTGTTTGGGACCAGTATTCGGGAATATTATAATCGATATTTTCATCTTGTCCCAAAACGGGCCAAAATACGTTAGCAGTAGTGTAGCCGTTTTCTTTTGCCGCGTCGATCAAGGTTTTAACTTTAATATACTTTCTTTCCCACATCCAGTCGCTTTGTCGCCAACCGTCTACGTTATTGTTTGTAACGCCCGTTTTGGCAGGATATGCGCCCGTAATCATTGATGCGTGGCAACAGTACGTTATGGAAGGATATACTGTTTTCATAGTCTTAATCCAACTGCCGTCTCGCAAAAGTTGTTTGAATAGTGGCTTAGTTCTTAAATATTCTATGTCATCGTAAACCAAAGCGTCATTGGATATTATCACGAGTTTTCTTTTCATTTTTCCACCTCAGTTATCGTATTGAGAATATTATAAACCTAAACGCGCTTAATGACAATATGAAATTAAAAAATTGTGTGAGAAATTTGAGAGCGAAGTAGTGGAGTGGTGGGCAGTAAAGCGGATTTGTGCATTAAGCAAATCCTTTGGAACTAACTTTCGCTTGTATAATTGATCGCGTAATGTCGGGAATACTCGCTTTCGCTCGTGGCGTTCGC
>JAZOUI010000326.1:0-2154 GCA_045658145.1 Pumilibacteraceae bacterium | reverse complement strand
AACACCTAGTCAAGCGATTGCGCATCCTAACTGGGCTATGGGTAGAAAAATATCCGTAGATAGCGCAACAATGATGAATAAAGGACTTGAAATTATTGAGGCAAGATGGCTGTTCGATTGTGAAAATATTGATTATATTATACAGCCTGCTAGCATTATTCACTCGATGGTGGAGTATGCTGATGGTTCAGTTATGGCGCAAATTGCACGTCCCACAATGGAAATACCTATTCAGTATGCATTAACTTATCCTAACCACGAATATTGTGGCGGAGGTAAATTTCCCTTTGATAAGGACATAAGATTTTTAGCACCTGACGAGAAAAACTTCCCTATGCCCGTATACGCAAAGAGCGCGCTTAAAATGGGTGGGAATATGCCTGCAAAAATTAATTCGGCAAACGAGGCAGGCGTCGAATTATTTTTGAGTGAAAAAATTCGCTTTACCGATATAATGCGTTTGGTAGAGCATACTTTAAATAATGAAACAGCGGAAAAATACAATGATTATCTTGACGTGATTGAAACGCACAAATATATTTACGACAAGATTATGAGAGATTATCCGCGTATTTTGGAGAACTGATGGAATATTTTTTGTATATTTTACTAGCAATAATCGTTCTTTTGGCAATGATAACCATACACGAACTTGGACATTACGTTGCAGGTAAAATTCTTAAATTCAAAATTAACGAGTTTTCAATCGGGCTTGGTCCGAAGATTTTTTCGAAAACTAATAAAAAAACGGGTGAAGTTTTTTCTCTTCGTTTGATACCTTTGGGTGGTTATTGTGCTTTTGAAGGCGAGACGGACGTAGAAGAAGACGAAGAAAGCAAGGAAGAGTACGTTGACCCGGATAGCGTATACACGGAATTAGAGAAAAAACCTGTTATGCCACCTTGTGTTGATCCGTTACGCGACAAGGAAAACGTTGTAGAAGAAACACGTTCCTTTATTGACGAAAAGCCGTGGAAAAGACTTATCGAGCTTATTTCGGGCGCGCTTTTCAATTTTATTTCGGCTATTATTTTTTCAATAATCGTTATATGCGTGGTAGGATATAGCGTGCCTACGGTTACGAATATTTATACTAACGCTGAAAACGCACCTTATTGTAGCGAACTTCAAGTAGGCGATAAAATTTTAGCCGTAGATGGTCAAGAAATAAACGTAATGACCAGTTATGATGAATTAGTTACGGATAAGAGTGAGAACAGAGAATATACTTTCCTTGTTGAGCGTAATGGCGAGAAAAAGGAAATTAAAGTAAAAGTTCAGCGTATTGTAGGTACGGATGGAAAGCAAGAATTCGACTATATGGGAATAGGTTTTGTAACCTTGTACCAGCATGAAAGCGCAAGTTTTTGGGATTCACTCGTGTACTGTGTTCCCTATACGCATGATTTATCGGTATCTATTCTAAAAGTTTTTGGCGGCTTATTCACGGGTAGTGTTCCGCTTACGTCGGTAACGGGGCCGGTGGGAACCGTTGATACGATAGCGCAACTTGGTATGCTAGATTGGCGAAATATTTTGATATTGTTACCGCTTATTGCAAGCAACTTGGCAATTTTTAACGTGTTGCCTATTCCTGCGCTTGACGGCAGTAAGGTTATTTTTACTACGATAGAGTGGATTCGCAAAAAACCTGTTAATCGCAAAGTCGAAAACATTATTCACGCGATAGGTATGATTTTGCTATTAGGTTTTATAGTGGTTATAGATATTATAGGTTTGTTGACGTAAATGAAAAGACAAGTAAAAGTAGGTAATATATATATAGGCGCAGGCGCACCCGTTTCGGTGCAGTCAATGACTAATACGCCAACGCTAGATTACGAAAAAACGCTCGAACAAATTTTGCGACTTGAAAATGCAGGTTGTGATATTGTGCGCTTAGCCGTAAGTAGTGATGAAGAAGTAGATGCTTGTCGTCAAATTATAGGTAAAACGAAAGCACCACTTGTGGCAGATATTCAGTTCAATTACCGTCACGCGATTGCTTGCGCTGATATAGGTTTTGATAAAATACGTTTTAACCTCGGCTATCTTGATAGTGAAAAGAAAGTTCGAGAAGTTGTTACGGCTTGTAAGCGTTATGGCGTGCGTATAAGAGTGGGTGTAAACTCGGGCTCGCTTGACAAAGAAGTT
>JAZOUI010000325.1:0-1645 GCA_045658145.1 Pumilibacteraceae bacterium | reverse complement strand
AAAAACAAACTCCGTTACGTTGCTAAAGAAGACGTTGAAGTTTCTCACGAACGCGACTGGCGTAAAGTGCCGTCAACTCGTTGGGCGAGCGTATTAGGAGTGGAAAAATATGACGTTATGCCTGTATTTAAGGGCGAAGACGTAGATTATGACAGAGTAGAAATGAATTTGCGCCAACATATAGGCTTGGCGAGTGTACCTGTAGTGAAGGACGGAGACGTTGTTGAAAAGGGTGACCTTATTGCAGATAGCGCCGATGGACTTTCTGTTCCGCTGTATGCGAGCATTTCAGGTACTGTGACTGTAGAAGAAGGCGTTAAAATTATAATTGACAGGGTAAATAATAATGTTTAAGTCGGTTGGTGTAATTGAATTAAAAAGTATTCCTAAGGGTGTAGAGGCAACTGATGCCGCACTCAAAAGTGCAGGCGTTGATATGGTTACCGCACATCCTGCGTGCCCGGGTAAGTATGAAATTATCTTAACGGGATCAATTTCTAACGTGGAGGCGGCTGTTCAGCACGTTCGTTCCAAGTTTGATAATTATATAATCGATTCGTCCATTATGGGAAGAATTGATGAGCAAGTTATTACCGCTTTGTTTGGAACTCAATCCACTCAAAGAAAAGGATCGCTTGGACTTATCGAAACTTTTTCCGCAGCAACGTCCATTAAGGCTGCCGATATTGCTGTAAAAACGGCAAGAGTGGAAATTTTTGACCTTCGCGTTTCGCGTGGTATGGGCGGAAAGGGTGTAGTTCTTCTTACGGGCGAAGTAGGTGACGTAACCGCAGCGGTTGAGGCAGGCGCTAACTATGCCAAGACCACGGGTATGTTGTCATCATATTCAATAATTGCAGCACCGCACGAAGACCTTTGGAAACAGATATAATAGGTGTAAGATATGGAAAATATCAAGTTTGTTTTAGAAAAAAGTGCGAGAATTGACAAGTTAATTGACAATTTGTACGCAAAAATGCCTGAAATTGAATCTGCACGTGGACTTTTGGTTACTGAAAGTTACAAAAATACGGAAGACCTTCCTGTTGTAAAGCGTCGTAGTGCAGCATTTTCGCATATTCTCGAAAATATTCCCATTGTAATACGTGATGGCGAACTTATCGTAGGTAGCGCAACCGTTGCACCCCGTGGTTGTCAAGTTTTCCCTGAGTATTCTTACGAGTGGTTAGAGGCTGAGTTTGATACGGTGGCTACGCGTACTGCAGATCCCTTCTTTATTAGCGAAAAAACGAAGTCCGACCTTCGCAATGCTTATCCCTACTGGAAGGGTAAGACCACGAGTGACCTTGCAAAATCAAACATGGCGCCCGAGGCTTACGAGGCGTTTGTAACGCACGGTATGTTTACGCCCGGCAACTATTTTTATAACGGTATCGGACACGTTAACGTAAACTATGAAAAAGTACTCAAAATCGGTTATCGTGGAATTATCACCGAGGCAAGAGAGGCACTTAAAAAAGTGGACGTAAGTGATGCCGACTACGTTCAAAGAATAAATTTCCTTACTGCAGTAATTGAAAGTTGCGAGGCGGTTGTTCTCTATGCTCGTCGTTATAGCGCGCTTGCAAAAGAACTTGCTAAAAAGGAAAAATGCGCAATTCGTCGTGCTGAACTTGAAAAGATT
>JAZOUI010000324.1:0-2063 GCA_045658145.1 Pumilibacteraceae bacterium | reverse complement strand
GTGGTTCTTTGCGTATAATGCGCTCACGACACACTTTTCCGTGTTCGCTTTGCGCGTACTTGACCACGACAGTTTTACCTTGCCCCTTCTTATCGCAAACGCAGCGGCGTTCATTATGTTTATACCTTCAGCCAAAATCGGCAAGAAGATAGGCAGAAAGAAGACCATTATTTTGGGAATCGGTATGATTGTGCTTGGGCTTGCTTTCGCGTCCGTGTTCCTTATCGCAGGAACGCCTGCGCAAACGCTCCAAGCGATTATGTACCCCACCTTTATTTTGGTAGGCGGTGGCTGGGCAACGATAAACGTTCACTCGTATATTATGTGTGTTGAACTTTCTACGGAAAGCACGACGGGAACTTATACGGGACTATATTACGCGTTCAGTATGACTGCGCAAATCCTTACGCCTATTTTGGCAGGACTTGTAATGGATAATATCGGTCAGCGTTATTTAGTACCGTATTCGCTCATATTCGCGTGCCTTGCAATTTGCAGTATGGCGTTTGTTCGTCACGGCAATGCAAAGGAAATTCCCGCTAAAATCGCTGACGAGAAAAGCGAGAGCGAGCAAATAGAGTAGGAAAAAGAGATAAAAAATAAGTAAAACCGCTTAAATGAGTGACAAACTCGCGCGCGTATGTTATAATATTCGGTAAGATATTATTATAATGGTGTCTTGCCGAATATTTTTTTGGAGAAAAACTTTGAGTGACGCGCAAAAAATAATTGAAATATTGCAAAGTGAGTATCCCGATGCTCATTGCGAACTAGATTACGGCGACGAATTTCAACTGCTTGTTGCCGTGATACTTTCAGCGCAATGCACGGATAAGCGCGTTAACAAAGTAACGCCTGCGTTGTTTGAGCGAGCAGGAAATCCCTATCTTATGGCGGATATGGAGCAGGAAGAACTGGAAAAATACATTTTCAGTTGTGGGTTTTACAGAAACAAAGCAAAAAATATCATATCGGCAAGCAAGGAAATTTGTCAAAAATATGGTGGCAAAGTTCCTTCTGATTTCGAAACGCTAGTAACGCTACCAGGCGTTGGGCGAAAGACGGCGAACGTTGTCAGTTCGATATGTTTTGGTGGCAAAGGAATAGCCGTGGATACGCACGTTTTTCGTACGTCTAACAGACTAAACCTAGCGACGGGAAAAACTCCTTATGAAGTGGAGCAAGGACTTTATCGTACTTTCCCAGAAAGCGAGCGCGACAAAGTACACCATTTGTTGATTTTTCACGGCAGATATAGATGTAAATCACAGTCACCGCAATGCGACGGCTGTAAACTGACGCAGTATTGTCAATACTACAAGAGTAAGAATTAGGAACGAGTATGAATCAGATTATCAAAAAGAGAGCGCTTGCTCCCAAAGTAAACGAATACATTATCTCCGCGCCGAGAGTGGCAACTCATTGCCGTCCCGGTCAGTTTATTATTTTGCGCGTTGATGAAAATGGAGAGAGAATACCTTTTACCATTTGTGATTATAGCGCGGTCGAAGGCACGGTAACTATCTTGGTTCAGGAAGTAGGCTATTCGACTGCTCTTTTAGCGCAAAAGAAAGAAGGCGAGTATATTGCAGATTTTGTGGGTCCGCTTGGTAAAGCCACGGATTTGAGCGAATATAGTCGTATTGCACTTGTTGGCGGTGGAATAGGTAGCGCGGTAATTTATCCGCAAGCCAAATTTCTTCGCTCGGTTGGAAAACCTGCCGACGTAATTTTGGGTGCAAGAAACGAACAACTTTTGATGTATCTTGACGAGTTTGAATCGGCGTCTAACAATCTTTACCTTGCAACCGATGATGGAAGTTGTGGCGTTAAGGGATTTGTTACGGACGTGCTTAAAAATAAATTAGACGAAAATGCTTACGACTGTGTAATGGCAGTAGGCCCTATGGGAATGATGCGCGCCGTTTGCGCATTGACAAAACAGTACGGCGTAAAGACGGTAGTAAGTATGAATCCTATTATGGTTGACGGAACGGGCATGTGTGGTGGATGCCGTCTTACCGTAGGCGGAAAAACGAAATATGCCTGCGTTGACGGTCCCG
>JAZOUI010000323.1:0-5024 GCA_045658145.1 Pumilibacteraceae bacterium | reverse complement strand
CTCTCGCCCACTATGGGAATAGTGCTACTAACCACTTCTCCGTCGCCTGCAATTTCAAAACGAAGTCCAATTTGTTCAAGAATAGAAACGCTTTCATTTATGCTTTTTCCGTCCAAAAAGGGCATTGATACGTACTCTTTTTCTTCAATAACTTCAGTAGGTTTAATCGCTAGATAATCAAAGATTTTACTAAACGTTTGCCCTACGTAAGGTGCTGCAACTATACTTCCGTAATAGGCGTACGAGTTAGGCTCGTCTATGGTCATAAGTATAGCGTACTGCGGATTATCAACGGGTGCAAAACCTACGAAAGAGGACACATATTTGCCTTGTGCTATCACACCGTTTGCATATTTTTGAGCCGTCCCCGTTTTACCACCTATACGGTATCCGGGCACGCTTGCTTTCTTTCCACTACCCGTTGAAACAACGTTTTCTAATAGCACTCGCATCTTCTCACTCGTTTGTTGACTTAATACTTTTCGGCTATTTTGTTGATGATTATAAACGATATTTTGCTGACTATCAACTGCATTTTCAACAAAATACGGAACATTATAAACACCACCGTTTACGACCGCGCACACTCCCGACAACAACTGAAGGGGCGTAACGGCAACCGCTTGCCCAAAGCCTATGCGCGCCAAATCCACCGTTTTTACGCTCTCTTCTTTCATAATTAGACCTGCGCTTTCAGCAGAAAAATCAACGCCCGTTTTACTTCCAAACCCAAATTCTCGTAACTTTTGATAAAAGTTATTCGTACCCAATTTAAGCGCTAAATCCATAAATACACAGTTGCAACTGTTCATTACGCCTTGCGCTAGCGTTTGCGAGCCGTGACCTTTACTGCGCCAACATTTAATTCTTTGACCGTCCACCATTCTGTACCCAGGGCAAAAGAAAGTAGCGTTTTCATCGGCAACGCCCTTCTCTATCGCTGATGCGGTAGTGAAAATTTTGAACGTAGAACCCGGCTCGTACACGTCAACAATCATTTTGTTTTTACTATACGCGTTAAGCATATTCACGTCGTCACGCGGTAAATCACTAAGATCATACGACGGAGTATGCGCCATTGCTACAATTCCACCCGTTTTAACGTCCATTATCAGCATATTTACGCCTTTCGCGTTCCACTCGCTCATTGCGCCTTTTACTGCAGTTTCCGCAAAACCTTGGATATGCACGTCAAGCGTGGTATTAAGCGTTGCTCCATCAATCGCAGGGATATATTGCGTAACGCTATTAGCTAGTTCCACTCCTTTATTATCCGTTTGGGTGAGAGAATAACCGTTTATGCCACGCAAAATTTTATCATAATACCCTTCTAGTCCATTTTGACCTTCGTTGTCGGCGTTCGTGTAGCCTAAAACTTGCGCTAAATACTCACTTCTTGGATACGAACGTGCGCTATCCACCGAAAAATACACTCCGTCAAGATTTTTCGCACGAATATTACTGCCCGTTTCAAAATCCACGTTCTTTTTCACAGTTATTTCACCGACAGTTGCTTTTACTAACTTTTGATACAGTTTTTGCTCGTCAAGTGCCAAAGTGCTTGCCAAAACGGACGCTACTTCCTTTTTATCCGTTACGGCACGTGGTCGGACGTAAATAGTAAATACGTCTTTACTGTCCACGATAACTTCACCTGTTCGGTCAAGTATAGCACCGCGTTTTGCCTTTAGTGGTAAATCACGTTGCCATTGCTCAGCGCCCTTTGCTTGAAGTTGTTCGCCTGCAATTAGTTGCAAATACCCTAATCTTCCTATAAGAAAGCAAAATAAAAAGGTTATTGATATAACTGTAATCAATAACCTCTTACGTGTCGTGATATAACTGTTGGAATTCAACAAATATTAGCCTCCGAAAATACTACTTAAGAAATCGCAAAAGCCGTCAAAAGCGTTCGTTCTTGCCTCATAGTTAGTTTGCTCGGAAAGAGAAAGCATTTCAATCTCGGTTGCACCATTACCCTTAACCATACCAAGTTCGCCTGCGGACTGTTCAATGGTAAGGTCGTCACTAAGATAAGTGATTTGAGCGTTTTGTTCGCTAAGTACGTTGCTTTGAGCAAGGATTTGTTGTTCGAGCATAGCAACTTCGCCATTTGTATTGGTGATTGCCGCGCCCGTCACAAGAACTATTAGCGCAATTATAAGTGCAGTCGCAAGATAAATGCAAAGAGCCATCTTGGTCTTTCTTTCTAGCGCACGAGGAGTTTCGTGTTCTTCTTCTACCACGTCATCACTCTTGATAACGGGCATAAGATCGCACATATCCATATGAGGCGTAATTCGATATCCCTCTTTCTTTTCAGTTGCTACGGGAGCATCAGAAAAAGGTCTTACTTCCACTTCTGAATTTATCTGAACAGTATTGCTATCGGGTGTAATTCTTTTTACGGTATCGGTAGCCATAACGTTTTCAATATTAACTTCTCTTCTGGTCGTTATCATTATATTACCCTCACTTTAATGATATTACAGTTTTTCGATAACTCGGAGCGTTGCACTAGCACTTCTCGAATTTTCGCCGAGTTCCTGTTTGCTCGGTTTATATTTCCCTATATTTTTTGCCAAAGCCTTGTGTCCGCATACGCATATCGGAATACTTTTATCGCAAATGCAATCGGTACACAACAACTTAAATGCCTGTTTTATGATGCGGTCTTCAAGCGAGTGGAAAGTGATTATCGCAAGTCTACCTCCACTTTTAAGTCGCTCGGCAAGCGTATTTGCCGCCTCCGCAAGTCCATCAAGTTCACCGTTTACTTCTATTCTTATTGCCTGAAAAGTTTTTTTAGCGGGATGTCCTTGTCTATGATAAAACTCAGGCGTCGCTTTCTTTATTATATCAGCAAGCTGTAGCGTGCTGTTTATAGGCGATTTTTTTCTTTCGGAAACTATTGCCGACGCTATCTTACGAGAAAATTTTTCTTCAGCGTAAGTATAAAGAATATTAGCAATTTCTTGTTCGCTATATTCATTAACTACGTCGTATGCCGTAAGCGCTTCGTCACGCCCCATTCGCATATCAAGCGCTCCGTCAAAGCGATACGAAAACCCACGGCTTGGTTCGTCAATTTGATGCGACGAAATTCCAAGGTCAAGTAACGCTCCGTCAATCTTGTCAATCTTAAGTTCGTCCAAAACTTGTCCGGCGTTCTTAAAATTACTCTTTACTATCGTGTAACCGTCATAACCACTACGCTCGAA
Organism: Pumilibacteraceae bacterium; assembly: GCA_045658145.1. GTDB lineage: Bacteria > Bacillota > Clostridia > Christensenellales > Pumilibacteraceae > UBA10677. Next base: position 1,803 of record JAZOUI010000323.1, on the reverse strand, counting down.
TCTCGCTCTCGCCTCCGAAAGCGCGTCGTCGTCACGATCAAGCGCAATAAGTTTACCACCACGGCTAAGTATTGCTGACGAGTGGCCACCACCACCCAAAGTTCCGTCCAGATAAATTCCACCCTGCTTTACCATAAGCGCATCAAGCACTTCGTTAAGCATTACGGGAACGTGATACTCAGCCATTTTTCTTCAAACTCCGTAAGCACGTATCAAAGTCGGAACGTTCGCTATCGTTAAGGTATGCCTCCCAACGCTCTTCGCTCCAAATTTCCGCTCTGTCATAAGCACCGATAGTAACAATGTTTTTAATAATTCCTGCGTCACGAATAAGGTTGGGGGGAAGTTGAAATCTTCCTTGCTTATCTTCATCTGGGAAAGTTGCGCTAGACATCATAATACGGAGTGCGCGAGTGTTCTCGTTATCCGAAAAGTCGTCGGTGTCAAAACTCTTGCGAAGAATTTCTTCCGCTCTATTCTTTTCGATTACGATCAAGCATCCGTTCGAGCCCCTTGCAATCATAGGTGAAGAGCCTAACAACTCTTTGAGTTTTGCAGGTATGCGTATTCTGCCTTTTTCGTCTATCTGATGTCGATATTCACCTGTCAGTATAGCCACCTGTAGGCACCTCCCTTTTTCATTTGTCAATAGTATAACATATTTTTTTGGGAAATGCAACCACTTTTAACCCTTTTTGTACACTTTTTTGAAAAAATTTTCCCTTTTTGACCACTTTTTTAAGTTCCGTAACCACTTTTTGTGTTTTTAAGCCTTTACGAAGTAAAAAAGGATAAAAAAATCGGAGCAAAGCGAAAATGCTCTACTCCGAGTTTTTTATTGAAATTTGCGGTTATTTTCCACTATTTTTTATTTGTTGTAAACCTTGATTACAGGCGATTTCATAACACCTTGGTTGGTGAGTACATACTCATACGACCAGTGGTCGCCTGCGGTATAGTACATATTCGGGCCTTTCCAGCGACGGTACAAGCAGTCGTGGAGTGCACCAAAACTGTTAACTCTCGTTGCATAAAGTGTAAACGTCAAAGTATGCTTTCCTGCGCTTACGTCCTTAACTTCAATTTCGTAAGGAGCGTAAACGATTTTGCCCACTTCTTCGCCGTCGAGTTTTACTTCCACAAGCGCACCTTCGTACAAGGATGCGTTAATGCTTAAATCACATTCAGCCGTTTCGATAGGCACTTCGTAGGTGATTTTTGCTCCGTAGAAAGGAAGACCTTGTTGCGTAATCGAACCGAATGCGATTTTATCGTTGCGGGCGGTCACGGTAGCAATCGCACCCTCTACTCTTACACCGAAGTCACCGAGAAGGAACAAGTTCTCCATACTTATGCGCTTGCTAATAGGTACGCGAACGATAAGGGTATTCTTGCCTTTTTTAATGTTTGGCATATCAATGGTTTTAATTGCTTTGTCCGTGAAATATCCGTTGGGATTGATTTGAACGGGTTGGCCGTTGAACTCAACTTCTTCCGCTTCTTCAAAGGCTAATTTACATTCAGCATCCACTTCGCTTTCAAACTCAAAGCAAAGGTAGGGGAATTTGTCGGGCTTTTCTTCTACTATTGCCCAAGGCTGAGTATCGCCACCGTTTGCGAACGGATAATTAAATTCTTGACGGATTTTTGCATCAATACGCAAAATTTCCTCTTTTTCTTTCCACTCTTTCTTATCCCACGACCAACGGCACATATCAAGCACTAATACGTTAGGCTCGGAAATGGTGTAGTTTACTTTTTCTTTCACATCGATAATCTTGTCGGGCGTTTTTGCTTGTGCGC
>JAZOUI010000322.1:0-1853 GCA_045658145.1 Pumilibacteraceae bacterium | reverse complement strand
TGTTTCACGGGTGAGGCTAAACTTGCCGAGCAACTCGTTGCAAAACAAAACGTGGAAGTTCATCTTTCTACGGTTGTTACGAAGATGCACGGTGATGATGAACTAAACGGTGTGACCGTTAGCGAAAAGGGTGAAGAAAAGAAATTCGGCCTTGACGGCTTGTTCGTGGCTATCGGACTTATCCCCCAAAATGACGCGTTTTCTAACGTTCTTAATCTCAATGCTTGGGGTTATGCGGACGTTGACGAGAGCTGTAAGGCTCAGGCAAAAGGTATTTTCGTTGCAGGTGACTGCAGAAGTAAAAGAATTCGTCAGGTGGCAACCGCAGCATCAGACGGCGCAATAGCAGCGCTCGCGGCGTGCGACTACGTAGACGGAAAATAAATAAGTAAAATAAAAACGGCAGGGCACGTACCCTGTCGTTTTGCTTTATTTTTATGAAAATATCATTATTTTGTAATTCGTCTTATGAAATATCTACCTACTTTTTCCATATAAGAAAGGGCGGAGGGGATCAATTCTTCGGGGAGATAACTGAAGAAAACGTAACTTTCGTAAGTGAAATCGCCTTGATAATTAATGTCGCGAAGAGCGTTTATGACTTCGTCCCACTTGATTTTTCCTGTGAAAGGAACGAAGTGTTGGTCGTGAATAAGGTCGTTATCGTGTACGTGCAAGCATCCTACTCTGTCGTGACCAAGCGCGCGAATAAGGTTGGCAGCGCCGGGCGCGTCCGTCATTTCTGCGTGGCCTATGTCTACGCAAGCGGTAAGATAGGGGGAGTTGCCAAGGTCGACTTGTTTACAAAAGTTTTCAATCGTTCCGCAAGCGGCAGGGATTGAAGTGGGCTGATTTTTCTCGTTGTCCCAGTTCCACATATTTTCAGTTGCGATTTTAACGCCTCTGCGCTCGGCGGTAGGTATAAGTTTGCTATATAACCATTCTTGGTTTTGTTCGGCTGAAAAATAATTGCCGGGATGAACTACGAGAATAGGACATTCCAAAATTTCACAAACTTCTAGCGTGCGCAAATGAGTTTTGACAATTTCATCAAAATCTTCTTTGCTGTTTAGTGCGTGAAAATCGGAGTGCGCCTGTGCGCAAGGAAAAGCTAAACTGTCGGCGTGGCGTTTAATTTTTTTGGCAATTTCGATATAATCGTCTTGCTTAGGGAAAGCGGCAGCGCCGTCCATAGTGCAGTCAAAAGCGTCAAAACCAGCCTCGGCAAGCAAAGAAATTGATTTTTCATACCCAAATCGTTTTACTAAAATACTACCGTTATGCGTAACTAATCTCATAGAAGTTCTCCTAAATAAGTAATGACTAAATTATAATATAATAAAATTAAAAAGTCAATGTTTATAAAAAAGAAAACTGTCAATAATTTTCTCAAAAGCATTTGGAGAAATTATGATAACTTATTGTGTGGGCGATAACGCAAAAAAGAGAGAAATTTTTATTAGAAACGGACTTAAAGGGGATGCTCTTTGCGCCGATAACGACGAACTTTTGGCGGTGGTCGAAGGCGAAAAGGGTAAGTTTTTCGTGCAAGGAAAAATCCCGTTTGGGAATATGCGCGTGGGCGAGTATATATCGTATCAGCGCTCGATTGTTCAGCAAAAACGTGTGGACGAAAGTGAAAACGATAAGTATAACCGCCTGTTTAAGTTTGCACTTCGGCTTAACAAAAAAATGCGCTCGCTTGATATTTTTAAGTATCGCTATGCGCAAATTTTGTCACGTTATGGCATAGGAGTAAAACGAATTTACTTAAATTTCGATAGCCTTTTATATACGAGAAGAAACAAAAAGAAAATGCAGTTACTTCTAAAAAAATTAAAAAAATTTTTTGC
>JAZOUI010000321.1:0-3034 GCA_045658145.1 Pumilibacteraceae bacterium | reverse complement strand
CCATTTTAAGCGAGACGGGCATTGATGCTGACGACCAAGAACTTGAAAGGCTGTTAAAAGTTCATATCAAAAAGTGCGCCGTCCCCCTGCCATACGCTAAAGAAATATTACAGTATTTACAAAACAAGTACGAACTTTACGTCACAAGTAACGCATCACAAGAACAGCAGGTTTTAAGATTAGAAAAAGCAGGATTGCTCCCCTATCTGACAGACGTGTTTACTTCGGGGCGCATAGGCGTAGAAAAGCCCAAACGTGAATTTTTCGAAGGCGTTTTTTCGCATCTATCGCATCTATCGCCCGAGCAAACAATTATCGTAGGTGATTCACTTCGCGCTGATATCGTAGGCGGAAAAGCATACGGCATAAAAACTTGTTGGCTGGATAGATTTGGCAACGACTTCCCCGGTGTTACTCCCGATTACACGATTACCAAATTAGAAGAATTAGAAAACTTATTGTAAGATATCACGCCCAAAAATCAACAAGATATTACGAAAGGCGATTGAGAAATAGATCGTTGATTAGCGTAGCGATTTGGCAACGAAATCACAAGAAAGACACTTATTCTTTCGAGGGCGCATACTCGGAGAGTCTGTAACCGAGAAAAATAAGTTGGATTTCGTAGCGATTTTGAGCCAAAAATCAACAAGATATTACGAAAAAGACTAACTAACTAAAAAACCGAGCGGTACGTACCACTCGGTTTTGTTTTTTTATTCGGTTTCGATAGTTGTTTGTTCTTCTTTTTTACTTTCCTTTTTATCGTCCTTTTTCTTTGGCTTAAGCGGACGAGTTAGACACGACCACAAAATTACTACTACCTGAATAGGCGCGCCTATTACAAAGATTAAGTATAAGTTGTACTGTAAAAGCGACAAATAAATTGATGTTATAAGCGTCCAAACGAACACGGAAATTATGAGATAGTTTAATTTCTTTCTACCCCAAATGCTATTAAAGACAAGCAATAACACGCACGAACAAGGAATCGCCCATATAAACAACGTCCAGTCGTTTGCGCCCAGTAGGATACTTTCATAAACATACAGCGTGGTTACAAGCACCCAAATTGCCATCACGGAAATAATAGAAATGACGATTTTGCTGTGGTGAACTTTTTTGATTTGCTTGTTGTTTTCCACAAGGTCGTCAACGTTACCCTTTGTAAGCGTATCAAGCGACACTCCATAAAAGTCTGCGAGCGCAACAAGCGTTTCTACGTTAGGTACAGACTCGCCCGTTTCCCATTTTGACACGGTTTTGTCCGAGTATCCTATGGATTCGGCAAGTTCGATTTGCGTTAGTTTACGTTGCTTGCGCAAAAATATTAAATTTTGTTTTACATTGTCATTTACGTTAATCATACTCGCATTATAGCATAAAAAACGCCCAAAATCAACTGTTTTTACTCAATTCTCGTATTCCGAGAGTGGTATTTTTTAAATTCTCTTACTCTCGCAAATAATCGAGATTTGAAAACACACACTTTCTCTTGAGTTTTTGGACTGATTTTTCTACAATAAGCGTACAAATTCATTGTTGGCTTTTTAGACTACACACAAACTTTAAGGAGAATACGTTATGAACAAAAAAATTTCCATAATTATTCCGTGTTATAATTGCGAAAGCACGCTTAACAGATGCCTAAATAGCATTTTAGCGCAAACGTACGACAATATCGAGGTTATTATTGCAAACGATGGAAGTAGCGACAAAACCGAACAAATCGCTCTTTCCTATAAGGATAAATTCAAAAACTTTGTTTACCTTCCCCTGCCCCGTGGTGGCGTTTCCGTAGCGCGAAACAGAGGGCTAAGCGTAGCAACGGGCGAATTTATTCAGTTCGTTGATAGCGACGATAATTTCATTAAAAATAATGCCTTAGAAAAGGCTATGCGCCTACTTAACCACTACGGCGTGGACGTGGTCGCATACAACTTTACTCATCCTTGCTTTGAAACGCATCTTCCTTCGGGCATTTATAACCTTAAAAACGAAAACGACTTGCTTGCCTACTATCAAGATTTCTTCATTATGAACTTGCCGTGGAACAAACTTTACAAGCGTGAAGTCATTACTCAAAATTTCCCCGTAGGCGTTGCTTTTGCCGAAGACGAACTTTTTAACCTAGCCAACCTTAAAAATATCAATAAAGTTTATTTTACGGACGAAGTTTTGTACAACTATTACTGTGCAAAGCCACAAAAAAACGGACGTGTTTCTGCAATAAACGAGGCTTTTGCAAACGGAAATTTCTTGAAAACCAAGCAAACAATTTGGTATAAGGGATTAAAAAACGATACGGCACGCGAACAAATATGCTTGCAGGATTATCCCACCTTTGTCGATTATTTTCGTGCTGTTCGCATTTTTGATTTTTTCTTTTGGAATTTGCAATTTCTATGCAATATCCGTGCTGATGAACGCTCGGTAGCAAAAGAATGTGAGCGCATTATGAGCGAAAAAGAATTTATTTGGGCACTTAAAATAAAAGAACAGTTTGGAATAAAAACCGTTACTCTCCCCGACAAAAATCGCTTTTCTCTATTTATCAACTTTGCACGCGAATCAATCAAGACTTTTGACAACGTAAAAAGACAAAAAATAGGCAACAACGTTTACTTTGCTCTTATGAACGTTTTTGCGAAATACTTCCTTATAATTGATCGCAATTCGCTCGTTTTGTCGGACGATTGCGCAAAAGCGGTTGCATTTTCAGGGGTACGTACCGACGAAAACTTAACATTTCACTTAACTAGCGAGGCTAGAATATGAACAATCGTGAACACATAAACACCTGGCTTGAATACGAAAAAGCAGGCACTTTTGACAAAGACGTCAACCCTATTGACTGGAATGACTGCTACCCCGTGACCGAGGACTTTCCATACGTTCAAAGAAATATTTTCAAACGTTTCACTAACTTTCTTAAGCGCAAATTCGTAGTCGAGCCTCATATGCGAAAAGTAAACAAGCGCGAAAGAAACACTATCGTAGTAGGCAGAGAAAATCTTAAGGGCGTTAAGCGAGC
>JAZOUI010000320.1:0-5241 GCA_045658145.1 Pumilibacteraceae bacterium | reverse complement strand
GGTGCTTTCTGCGAAAATACTTATAAAAATGGCGAACGTTATAGGATGCGCAGATGATGAAAACATATCCGTACTGCGAGAAGAAGTGGAAAAACTCACCGCTATAATCAATGAAAAACTTTGGAATGATGAGGATGCTTTCTATTACGATCTTTGGAAAAACGGCGAACTAAATCGAGTAAAATCAGTTGGTGCGTATTGGGCACTTCTTGCAGATATAATACCCGAAGATAGGCTGGAAAGATTTATAGCGCATCTTGATTGCGAAAAAGAATTTAAGCGTCCGTTTAGAGTGCCCTCTCTTTCTGCGGATAATCCCGAATATCAAGGAGATGGTGGATATTGGCGAGGTGGAGTTTGGGCGCCAACAAATTATATGGTGCTTAAAGGGCTTGAGAAAAACGGATATAGCGATCTTGCCTATAGCATTGCAAGAAATTGCTTTGAAAACGTGGTTTCGGTATTTAGAAACGACGGTACCATTTATGAAAATTACGCGCCTGAAAGTGAAAACAAAGGACAGCCGGCAAAAAATAATTTTGTTGGTTGGTCGGGGCTTTTCCCTATCAGCATATTGTTTGAATACGTGTTTGGAATTCGAGCGGTTACAAAAGAAAATAAGATAGTGTGGGATGTCCGTATTTTGGAAAAGCACGGGGTTCAAAAATACCCCTTCAAAAATCTTTCTGTTGATTTAGTTTGTCAAGAAAGAAGTAGTGAAGACGAAGAACCGATTGTTACGGCGATATCCCAAGAACCTATTGAAATAGAAATTCGTTATAAAAATAAAATTAAGATTATACACGCGTCAGTTGAAAAGAGGAATTAAATAATGAAAATTTTATTTGTGGGAAACAGTTTTGCTGAAGATACGGTAGAACATGCAGTAAACGTCGCGATTTCGCTTGGAATTGAAAATATAAAGATAGGTACGTTGTACGTTGGTGGATGTTCGATAGAAATGCATTACGAGCATTTTATCACGGATTCTCCCGTGTATCTGTACCATTTGAACGAAGGTAACGGCTGGAATTCAACGCCTAATTTTAAGATTAGTGACGCGGTGAAGAGCGACGATTGGGATTGGATAGTTATTCAGCACGGCACGAACGGAACGAGTAGATATACTTCTTGCGAGTGTTACGAAAAACTTTCGCCGCTTATTGATGGAATTAAGGAGATAACGACGAAAGAACCTAAAATTGCATTTAATCTTACGTGGCTTGGCGAGCCCACTCGTCAGCATCATGAAATTATTTCATACGGTGGAAATATGAAGTTGATGCGACAGAAGTTAGTTGAAGTTACTAAAACGGTAATTTTGGGCAATCGCAAAATTGATATGCTTATTCCGACGGGAACGGCAATAGAGAACGCGAGAACTTCGCAAATAGGACTTTTAACGCGCGACGGATATCACTTGAGTTTGGATAAAGGTAGGTTTATTGCAGGCTTGACGCTTATAAGCACTCTTGCAGGCATAGACGTTGAGAATATATCGTGGACGCCTGAAGGCGTGGATGAGTATGCAAAAAGCGTTGCGATTGAAAGTGTGCGAAATGCGCGAAAGTATCCTTTGAGAATAACTCAGTCTAAACTTTGATCGAATAAAGAATTCGCGCTTTAATCTCGGATTGTTTTAGGTGAACGAGATTAGGTTGTTATATATCGCTTTTAGGCTTATCGTGAGTTTGGTTTGATAAATAAAATGGATGAAAGTATAAAAAAAGCGTTTTTTGAACGTGAAATAGGCGAAATTTACCGATTAAAAGTGCCTTTTGACGGAGAAGTATATACTTCCGTTTTCTTGATAAAAGGCGCGAAAAACGTGCTTATAGACTGCGCTACGACCGATTATGACGTCGAGAATTATATCGTGCCTGCTTTGCAGGGAATAGGGCTAGAATTGGCTCAAATTGAGTGTGTAGTGCTTACGCACTCTCACGGTGACCATTCAGGCGGACGCAATAAAATCGCGCAAATAAGCCCCAAAATGCGCTTTATTTGTAGTGAGTGCGAATTGTTTAATGGACTTGATATTTATCCTATAGCAGGGCATACCTTAGATAGTATAGGAGTTTTTGATAGTGTTACAGCCACGCTCATCGCTGGTGACGGATTGCAGGGCGCAGGCGTGGGTAAGTACGTTTGCACGCTAGAAAGCCGTGAAGAATACCTTAAATCTTTGCAAAAAATCAAGGAAGATAAGCGAATAAATAATATTCTATTTTCGCACGATTATGCTCCGTGGAATTGCGACAAGGCGATAGGGAGAGAACAGGTTGAAAAAATTTTGCAGGATTGTAAGGACAGTATTTAGATAAATTATGGAAATGAAAGCGATAATATTCGATATGGACGGGACGCTTGTGGACTCGTTGATGGTTTGGGACGTTCTGTGGGCTAGTATGGGCGAAAAGTTTTTAAGTGACAAAACTTTCCGTCCGAGCGAAGACGACGACAAAAAAGTGCGTACGTTAACGCTAAAAGATGCAATGACTTTAATACATAACAATTATAACTTGGGCGTAAATGGTGACGATTTGTTGGAGTGTGCTAACCAAATTATAATTGATTTTTATTCTAACAGCGTAACCTTAAAGTCTGGCGCAAAAGAATTTTTGGAGCATTGCAAAAATAATGGAGTGAAGATGTGTATAGCGTCTGCAACTGCGCCTGAACTTTTGAACATAGCCCTAAAACGTTGCGACGTTGATAAGTACTTTTTGAAAGTTTTTTCTTGTGGCGAGATAGGCAAAGGGAAAGATCAACCCGATATTTTCTTGTTAGCGCAAGAATTTTTGGGCGAAAGCATAAGTGACACTTGGGTGGCGGAAGACTCGCTAGTGGCGATAGAAACAGCGACGAAAATAGGGATGCCGACGGTGGGTGTATATGATGCTTTTAATTATGGACAAGAGAGAATAAAGGAAATTGCGACAGAGTATATTGCGCCGGGGCAAAGCCTTTTATCATTAATTAAATAAGGAGCAAATAAAATGTTTGAGCAAATTAGAGAAGAAGTTTTAAGAGCAAATTTAATGCTTAAAAAATATGGATTAGTGACTTTGACCTGGGGCAACGTGTCTGCGATTACACCTGACCGTAAGTACGTGGTTATTAAGCCGTCTGGTGTGGATTATGACGAAATGACGGCAGAAATGATGGTGGTTACTGATCTTAACGGCAAAGTTGTAGAAGGTGAGTTGAATCCTTCGTCGGATTTGGATACTCATTTGGAACTTTATCGTAATTTCCCTGAAATAAATTCAGTTGTGCATACACACTCGCGCTGGGCTACGGCAACTGCACAGGCGGAAATGTCGATAGAGTGCTTTGGTACGACTCACGCTGACCATTTTTACGGCGAAGTGCCTGTAACAAGACATTTGACGAAGGAAGAAATAGAAGGTGCTTACGAACTTAATACGGGAAAAGTGATTGTAGAAACGTTCAAAAATTCAGGAAAATCGGTTACTGCTACTCCTGCGGTGCTAGTATGCAAACACGGTCCGTTTGCTTGGGGTGCGAGCGCAAAAAAGGCGGTTGAGAACGCTTTGGTTTTGGAAGAATGTGCTTATATGGCGTACATTACTCGCACGCTTACGGGCGACAAAGCGACCTGCGCGCCAAAAGCATTGATGGACAAACACTATTTCCGTAAGCACGGCGTAAACGCTACTTATGGACAAAGAAAGTAATCCAACTTAACTTATGATAAGTTTAGGTGAAAGCATTGAATTTGAACAAAAAAGAACACGAGTATCTCAATATAGATCACCAGAAATGCGTGGTTATGTAGCAGGAGTATATAGTAGATTTTTTGCGCTAAAAATTCAAAATGAACGGGTACGTATACCGTCGTTTTGTTAATTTAACTACAAAAAATAAACCCACTTTGGTTTTGTTCAAGGTGGGTTTTGTAGTAATATTAAATATTATAAAAGTTAGTTTAAGTCGTCAGTAAAATAGCAACTGCCGTATAATTTACCCGTGTTTTGAGCGGATAGAACAGCTTGTGATTCGCAATCAAATACGTTTTCTTTGCCGTGAACGTATCCGCAAATACCGCCTGCATTTTTCTCGGCAGTAATATTTCCGCTTGATGTGCAGTTGTAAACTCGTCCTGACTTTACGTTGCCGTACGGCATACCGCAATATCCTACGATACCGCCAGCGCCTGAGTCGTTGCTATTTGTTGCATATTCAGAATTTGATTCGCGCAGGGTTACGTTTCCGACAAACGTGCAGTTGTCGAAACTACCCCACGACGTAATGCCACAAATACCACCAGCGTTACCGTTTGCAGAAACATTGCCCTGAACGCTACAGTTTGCAAATACCGTGTGAGATGCTGAGCCGACTAATCCACCTGCGAAAGAGGATAATTGCCCGTCAAAATCAGAAACGTCAATATAAACGTCTTCTAAAATAATACCGTATAGTAAAGTGTCTACCGTTGAACCGAACAGTCCGCCTGATGCGCCACCGTTAGCGCCGTTGGGAACGTGCTTTGAGGAAGCAATCGTAAGCCCCGTAATTTTGTATCCGTAAGGATTGATAAACATTCCCTTAAAACTATCGTCGTTTGGTAAATTGCCTATCGGTTGCCAATTTTCAACGCTTGATAAATCAATATTTGCTTTTAAGATATAATTGCCCGATTTAGCAGTACGCATATCGTCAAAATCGGAAATGCTCTTGACCTCGTCAAAATCTGATTCGTCGTATGAATAAAGTGTGCCTAACGTTACGACGTAGCAAGTTGAGCCTGTTTTGGGGTACAGGTGTGCCTTTATGGGAGAAACGCCCGTTCCTTTTGCGGTAATAACGTTGTTATTTACCGTGTAGTTGCTGTTTTCCTCTGTAATGATTTTGCAACTATCTATTTCAATATCACAGTTTTTAAAAATTTCGTTCACTTGAATGGTGTGAGATTCGCCAGCCTTTAGAACGATAGGGTATGCGGTTTGGTTTGTTATGCTATGACTTTGATAAGTCCAGTTCTTGCAACCAACAAAAGAGAAGGTGCAAAGAAATATAGCAAAAATTAAAGCAAGTTTCTTTTTCATAACGTTCTCCTTTTTGAAGTTATTTATCACACATTTTAAGATATATTCTAAATTTAGTATAACATACGATATGCGTATTGTCAATAGTTTTGGAAAATTTTACAAAAAAAATTGCGATCTTAAAAATTTAAAATGAATGGGTGCGTATACCGTCGTTTTGTTAATTTTG
>JAZOUI010000319.1:0-3578 GCA_045658145.1 Pumilibacteraceae bacterium | reverse complement strand
TTCATCAGACAAGTCTTTCATCGTCTCGTTTAGTTTAAGCGAAGAATATGCTCCTTCTCTATAAACTTCCATAAGCGCTTGGCAGGCTATTAAATTCCTTTGTGCCGTATCCATCTTTTACTGTTTAATCTCCGTCAATTTTTCTTCACCCGTGAGTTTTACTCCGTTAAGAAAATCTATAGTGCTCATTTTCTTTTTACCGCTAAGTTGAAGTTCGGTCAAGTTGAGCGCACCTTCTCCGCACGCGACGATAAACTCGCGCTTTTTCGCACGCACGATTTCGCCTGCGCTTTTGTTTTCGTTATCATCCACAATATCTGCTTTGTACACTTTGAGTTGCACGCCGTTAAGGTCGCACACACCAAAACCACAACCACGGATATAATTACGTATTTCCGTATTAGGACGTGAGAAATCTATCAAATAATCGTCCTTTTTAATCATAGGCGCGTGGGTTACAAGGCTTTCGTCTTGCTTTACGGGGGCGATTTTACCACTAACGTAACCGTCTATGGTGGGGATAAGAAGTTTTGCTCCTATCTCGGACAAAACTAAGTAAAGATCGTCAACGTAGTCGCTAGGTTTTATCTCGTATTCTTCGATAGCGAGAATATCTCCACTATCCATACCTACGTCCGTTTTCATTATGGTTACGCCCGTCTTTTTTTCGCCGTTAATGAGCGCGCGTTGAATAGGCGCACTACCCCTATACGCAGGCAAAATCGAGCCGTGTACGTTGAGTACGCCAAAGGGGGCAACATCCAAAATTTCTTGCGACAAAATTTGTCCGTAAGCACAAGTAACCATAAGGTCGGGTTTTAAATCCTTTAGCGTTTGCACTCCGTCACGACGGATTTTTTCAAACTGATAAACGGGTATTCCCTGCGCAATCGCCTCTTTCTTTACCGCGCCAAAAACGTAATTTCCCTTTCTGTCTTTTTCACGATCGGGCTGGCAAACGACAGCCACTACTTCGTGCGTAGCCATAAGAGCGCGAAGGGACGGGAGCGCAAAATCTGGTGTTCCTAAAAATACTATTCTCATTTAGTCCTCGTCGATAACTTTGTCAATATAAAGCGTGCCGTCAAGATGGTCAATCTCGTGACAAAACGCTACTGCGATAAATCCTTCTAACTTGTAAGTATATTTCTTTCCCGTTCTATCCTGCGCCTCTACAACGATTTTACGCGGACGGCAAACTACGCCGTGACGACCGGGTACACTAAGACAGCCTTCAGGTCCTACTTGCTCGCCCGACTGCTTAATAATTACGGGGTTTACAAGTTCGTAAACGTTCTTTCCGTCAACGCAAACTACGCAAATACGACGGAGTACGCCTATCTGCGGTGCAGCAAGTCCTACGCCGTCAGCACGGAACATTGTATCGACCATATCGTCGATAAGTTGACCAAGCGATTCGTTAAATTCGGTTACTTCTCTACTTTTTTCGCGTAGTAAAGTATTTGGGATTGTAATAATGTTTCTTAATGCCATAATGTGCTCCTAACTCAAATTGTTGGGGTTTATTTCAACAAAGATGCTTGCCTTGGGAATAGTGTATTTGTCAACGATTCCGTAAACTTCTTTGGTAATTTCATCCACTTCATTGCCATCGCCTACAAGGCGCATAAGTATTTGTACTCTAAACTTGCTTTGAATTCGCTTAACGGGCGATTTCATTGCACCAAAGTAAGCAAAGTTTTCTCGTTTTTGCCTGCTTATCTCGGTTATTTCATCAAATATGCCTTTTAGCGTTTTGCTTGCTAGTTCTTCTACCTCACTAGACACAAGTACACGTACGATTCGCGAAAAAGGCGGATATTTACTAACTTCACGCAAGTTCGCCTCTTTCTCATAAAATCCTTTGTAATTATTTCGAACGGCAAAATTATAAACGTAATGGTTAGGGGTATACGTTTGTAGCACTACTTTACCCGGTTTTTCATCACGTCCTGCTCTGCCTGCTACCTGTGTTATAAGTTGAAACGTGCGCTCGTTACTACGAAAATCCGAAAAATGCAAACTCATATCCGCATCCAGCATTCCAACTACCGTTACGGCAGGGAAATCGTGTCCTTTTGCAATCATTTGCGTTCCAACTAGTATGCTCGCTTTTTTAGATGCAAACTCGCCTAGTATCTTTGCGTGAGCATCCTTATTTTGCGTAGTATCGTTATCCATACGCAATATTTTTTTATCGGGAAAAAGAGCGGAAAGTTGCTCGACGATTTGTTGAGTTCCTACGTATCCACGCTTTATATTGTTCGAGTGACACTGGGGACACTCGTCAAGCACGGCATAGCGATTACCACAATAGTGACATTTAAGCACATTTTCTTCTTTGTGATACACGAGCGAAACGTCACATTGCTCGCATTTTGCCACGTATCCACACGTTCTACACATCATATACGACGAGTATCCCCTGCGGTTAAGGAAAATTATCGCTTGCTCATTCCTTTCCATACACTCGGTAAGACGTGCAAGAAGTAAGCGTGAAAACATACCGTTATTTCCGTCGTAAACTTCGTTGCACATATTTACAACGCTAATTTCAGGAAGTGCGCGTTTGTTAACTCTTTCGGGAAGTTCCAAAAGTTTATATTTGCCCGTCGTAGCGTAATAATAACTGTCAATGGACGGCGTTGCGCTACCCATAACGAGCGAACAATCGTTGTATTTTGCCCTATAACAAGCAACTTCGTGCGTTACGTAACGGGGATTAGTTTCCGAAACGTAACTGCTATCGTGCTCTTCGTCGATAATGATAAGTCCTACGTTGGTAAGCGGAGCGAATATCGCACTTCTTGCGCCTATAGCCACTCTTGCCTTACCACATAAAAGTCTTCTCCACTCGTCAAAACGCTCGCCTGCGCTAAGTCCGCTGTGAAGTAATGCGACTTCATCACCAAAACGCGAACGGAAAACACGCAACACCTGTGGGGTAAGCGAGATTTCGGGCACAAGCATTATTGCCGTTTTACCACGGGCAAGAACTGCGCTTATCGAGTGCATATAAACTTCCGTTTTACCCGAACCCGTTACGCCGTGCAAAAGATATACGTCGTGCTGGTCGCTTTTTAGGACGTCAACGACCTTTTGTTGCGCGGGGGTAAGCGTAATTTTCTTACTCTCTCCCCCTTCAATCTTCTTATATGGCGTACGCAAACTCTCTTCTTCTTCAGTTAGCACTATACCCCTAGCAATAAGGTTACGGAGCGCCGCTGCGGAAAAGTCACGATTAAGCGTAGTCACGCTTTCACGGTCAACTTCTTGAAGATGACACACTAAATCCATTTGAGCAGTTGCCGACGGGCGAATAAACTGCGCTACGTCACGCTCGCGATATTCGTCCGAAAGGTAAGCGTATTTTACGGTAAGTTCTTTTACCCTGCCACCACGCATTTGCGCTGGTATAAACAAGCGAAGTACGTCGACGGTACGAAGATGATAACGCTCGCGCATATACTCCATAAGCGCCATCATTTCCGTAGAAATTACAGGGTAATCATCTAACGCGCTATGGATAGGTTTCAATTTTTCGATAGGATAATCGCTGTTTTCTTTGACCTTAATTA
>JAZOUI010000318.1:0-1884 GCA_045658145.1 Pumilibacteraceae bacterium | reverse complement strand
AGTTCCAAAACACTCACTTTGTCGTGCTTTTTGCATATATTAGTATAGTCGTCAAGCGTAGGCAAAATAAGGTCACTTCTGGTCGTTACACCGTCGGTATCAAGTACCTTAATCGAGCGCAAAACGTCAAAATCCGTTTGTTCTACGGTGTACTCAACACCCGTAACGCGAGTAGTCGTATCGTCGTGGATTATTATATATTTACCATCCTTAGTAACGTGCACGTCCGTTTCAATGCCGTAATAACTTCTCGTTCCTGCCGTAACGAAAGCAGGACAAGTGTTTTCTTTCTCTACTCCCGAAACGCCACGGTGTGCTACCATTTTGCAATTTTTGTTGTCAATCTTAATCGGTTGCATAGCATTTTCTCCATTTAATAATATTTTTACGGTGATTTTTGTCGTCTTTTACTAACTTTATGATAACACTTTAAACTCTATTTTGTCAAGAATTTTTGCGCAAAATGTAAAACAACACATACCGTACCCACTCGTTTTGCAAATATGCACATTTCTTCATATATAAATTTTTTTATAAAAACTATTGACAAACGTTATTTAATGGTGTATTATAATGGTATAATTTATTTAAAGGAGATAGGAAAATGAAAACAGCAGCAAGAATTTTTGCAATTATCGGCATCGTAACTGCGGCGCTTATGGCACTAATCGTATTAGTGGGCTGGGATATGTATGTAACTGTCCTCGCTGAAACCGCGGCAAAACAAGAAGGCGTTACGCTTACGGCGGACCTTTTGGCGCAAATCAAAGAAATGATGGCATCTTACCAAATCGCATTGATTTTGATTGCCGCAGCAGGTATCGTAATCGGCATACTCGCGCTCGTAAAACTTTCGAAGGCTACTGCAAAAAGACAAATCATTCCTTGGGCAGTACTTTCGATCATCTTCGTTAATCCGCTTGCAGGTATCTTTATGCTTTGTACTAAAGACGAAGATTACGGCGTAGTAACTTATTGCGAGCCACCTCAAAATCCCCCTACTGACACTGATATTTACAATATCTAAAACACAAAACGGCGCATAACGTAGTGCGCCGTTTCTTTTTATGAAAGAAAAACGGTAACTAAATTTAGTTACCGTTTTTTATTACAATTAGTTATTAGCGTTATCGTTTAAGATATCGTACTTACTGTCAGAAGTTTCTACTTCGTCATTTTCATAGGGATAAACGGACGAATATCTCTTCATACCAGTACCAGCAGGGATAAGTTTACCGATAATAACGTTTTCCTTAAGACCAATAAGCGGATCAATCTTATTCTTAATAGCAGCCTCGGTAAGCACGCGAGCAGTTTCCTGGAAGGATGCTGCAGACAAGAAGGAATCAGTTGCAAGCGCTGCCTTGGTAATACCAAGAAGGGTGTGTTTTGCCTGAGCAGGTCTGCCACCACTTTGGATTGCATTAAGGTTAGCCTCGTTGAACATAGCCGAGTCAATCATTTCACCGGGAAGAAGTTGAGTGTCACCACCGTCTTCTACTCTTACTTTCTTAAGCATTTGATGAACGATAACTTCGATGTGCTTGTCGGCAATTTCTACACCTTGCGAACGGTAAACTGCCTGAACTTCCTTAACGATATATTCCTGAACTTCCTTGTAACCCTTAATCTTAAGGATATCGTGGGGATCGATAGGACCAACGGTAAGGGGATCGCCAGCCTTAACAGTAGCGCCGTTTACAATGTTCTTCATAAGTTTTGCGGTGAAAGGAATACCGTAGGTGGTATCTTTTCCGTCAGCGTTAGTAATAACAACGTCACGCTTACCGTCCTTTTCAACAACCTTTACAACACCTTCTTCAGTAGTAATGGTTGCCACACCCTTAGGTCTACGCGCTTCGAAAAGTTCTTCGACACGGGGAA
>JAZOUI010000317.1:0-6519 GCA_045658145.1 Pumilibacteraceae bacterium | reverse complement strand
GGACTCGAACCGACGACCTCAGGCTTATCAGGCATGAAATAAGTCCCGTTAGCTACAACCGTCACTATCATTATACACTATAAAATTAAAAATATCAACAATTATGACAATTTTATATAAATTTCTTATTTTTGGCGCGATATTCCTGCCAAATGCGATCACGCTCTTCGGAACGGATTCGGCGCATAGCCTCGACCGTGATATCCCAAGTGCGCGCAGGATTTTGCGCAGAGTAGTCGTTAGACTCGCTACCCATATATCCCCAAGCAAGAATTGTACGCGCGCCGGCATCATACGCCGCCTCTGTAGCCAAGATGATTTCTTCTTCTCTACCGCGTGGAACTGCGTACGTTTGTATCCAAATATTGTGGTCTTTTTCAAAACGGGTGCATACGTCTATGTTCTTTTTCGTTCCCTTGTACACAAATTCGTACGGATCAACTCCATTTAAATGATACCAGTACGGGTCCGAACCTATGTTGTGGAGAGTGGGAATTGAGCAAATACGGTCGATTGTGTCAAGGTTAATTCCGTGCTCGTCGCCCAGCATTACACAAACGACGTTTTCAATTCCGAGTGACGCGCTGTAAGAAGTTATGTCTTCAAAATACTCGACAATCGTTGCCGTTCTAAATTCTTCGGTATCCTTGTCAGAATATAAGGGCATAGAACGAAAGAATTTTTCTTCAAACTTCTTTTTGCACCTTGGACAAGCACATCCGTAGATTTCGCCCTCGCCTACGCTTTTTTTAGGCAAATGCGGTTCGTCCCAAAATATAGTTTTTGCGCCCATTTCGGCTACGGCATCAATCCAGTCCTTAACAAATCTTCTGTACTCAGGGCTGTTAAGACAAGCGCGAATAGGCTCCATTTCGCCGTTACTGTAATAAATATGGCTGCCAGGGTAGTACGCTAAAAAGTGCGATTTATCCCCCGGCGGACCACCTAGTCCCCAGTTGTCCACCCAAACTTCCATGCCCTCATCTTGCGTGATAGCAAAAACGTCTTTCATCTTCGCGTGATGGCGATCCCAGTCGGTATGCGAAAACATATGCACAACGATATCCATATCTGCTTTCGCAATTTCGCGCATATCTGCTCTGACGTGCGAAGGCATTCTGTTTCCGTGATATGCAACGCCTGTTCTTAAACTTCTTTTCATAATTTTCACTCCAAACTAAATGTAACGTACCCTTTCGTTTTACTTTTAATTATACTCTTTTATAAGCGCACGGAACGACGGCAAAGAACGAACAATCATATCTTTATTTACGCAGTACGCTATTCTTACGTATCCTTTTACGCCGAAATCATCACACGGCACTACTAAAATTTCTTTCTTTTTTGCCTTCTCGAAAAAGGCGTACGCGTCTTCTTCGGGCGATTTTACAAACAAATAAAACGCGCCGTCGGGCTTTACGCACTCATATCCCATTTCCGTCAAGCCGTTATATAAAATATCACGGTTTTCCTTGTAAATGTTTACGTCCACTTTTGCATTTATCGTACGCGCAATTACCTGCTGAAAAAGCGAGGGCGCGCAAACGTAGCCAAGCGAGCGACCTGCGCCACATACGGCAAGATAAATTTTGCGGTTGTCCTGCATTTTGGGATTAACGGCAATATAGCCTATTCTCTCACCCGGGAGCGACAACGCTTTTGAGTACGAATAGCAAACGAGCGTATTGTCATAGTAGTTCATAAGATAGGGCACGCTTACTCCATCATACACGAGTTCACGATACGGCTCGTCGGCAATAAGGTAAATTTCGTGACCGTATTCGGCTTGCTTTTTAGCCAAAAGCGCAGTAACGTCCCCCACCGTTTTTTCGTTATACACCACTCCACTAGGATTAGACGGGGAATTGACAATAACGCATTTCGTCTGTGGCGTGATCTTCTTTTCTAGATCGGCAACGTCGATTTGGAAAGTTTTTTCTTGCGGAGTAGACACCACCACCCTCGCGCCTGCGTTCTCGATAAACACACGGTACTCGGTGAAAAAGGGCGCAAAAACTATGCACTCGTCACCGTCGTTACAAAGCGCTTTCAGCGAAATAGTAAGCGACGCGGCAGCGCCACACGTCATATAAATATCATCAGCCGTGACGGAAACGCCAAAACGATTGTTGATATCGCCTGCAATCGCGCGTCTTACACCTACGTCTCCCTGCGCAGAAGTATATCCGTGCAAAAGTACGGAATTTTCGTTATTGATAAGGTCGTTTATGCATTCTTTTATCTCATCAGGGGGCGCAACGCTGGGGTTACCGATGCTGAAATCGAACACGTTTTCCTTGCCGATTTCTTGCGCCCTAGTTTTGCAGTACTCGAAAATCTCACGGATAATCGAGCGTTTACTGCCTAGTCCGTACATTTTTTCGTTTATCATTTTTACTCCTTTATCCCCAAAAGTTTTTGGGCGTTTTTGTAAAAAATCTTGTCTTCCGTAGCCTTGGAAAGTCCAAAACCACGCACAACGTCCACGTCCGTTTTGATATTTTGCCAAGGGCTATCGGTCGCAAAAAGAATTTTGTCCTCGCCGTGACGCTCCATCATTTTGCAAAATTTTTCTTTATCAGTATAACACAAAATATACGCCGTGTCAAAATAAACGTTCTCGCCTGCAAGATTTTCGTACACTTCGTCATAAATCGCCATACCGCCAAGATGAGCAAGCACGAGTTTTTCGTAACCACCCACCTTTTTGAGCAAATTTTTCACTCTTTGCGGAGTGCATTTTATAGGCTGATTTTTGTATGCGCCGTCAAGACCTGCGTGAGTTACGACGATTAAATCGTTTTCTTTCGCCTGCTTTACAATCTCGACGTAGCCGTCATCATCAAAAAACGTGCCTTGATAATCGGGGTGCAGTTTTATCCCCTTAAAGCCCTGCTCGCGAAGAAAGCGCATTTTGCCCTTAACGTCGTCCATTGCAGGATGAGCGCCTGCGAACGAATAAATTCCCTTGCCCGAAAATTCAACGTTAAGAGTAAGCGCAAACCGCGTAATACTATCAAACTGCTTAGGGTTAGTGACTATCGGAAGATTGATAGCAATATCTACGTTAGCGCGTTGTAGTTCATCTAAAAGCCCTTGCTTTTTTCCGTCATTAAAGGAAGGAATATTGCACGCCTTTGACAGCGCGTCTACCGTACTGCCTGCAATCTTGTCGGGAAAAATATGCGCGTGGAAATCGATAATCATAACTTCTCGATTTCGCTCGCACTAAGCGTTTCAATGCCTTTTTGCGATAGTACGTCCATTGCCGTTTTGATATCGCTGACCTTCAGTACCACGCAAGCATCAGCCACGTTCGTGGATAAACCGTAAGCATATTCTACACTCACTTTGTCCGAAACGACTTCCAAAATTTCTTGGAGTGCGCCTGCCCTGTGTGGAATTTTAACAACCAAAACGTCGGCAACCATACACGAAAAGCCTGCCTTTGTTAGGCACTCTTTGCCCTTTTGTGGCTGAGATACGATAAGGCGTAAAATGCCGTACTCGGTCGTATCGGCTAGCGAGAGTGACAAAAGATTAATTTCACTTGCTTTAAGCACGGAAAGAACACCACCCAGTCTTCCCTGTTTGTTTTCAATAAAAACGGATAACTGTTTTGCTGACATAACTTTTTTCTCCTTATTCGTATTTGCGATTATCAATAACGTGAACTGCCTTGCCTTCGCTACGCTTAAGCGCAAAGGGGCTAACAAGCGTAATTTTTGCACTTATGCCCAAAGCCTGCTGAATAACGTGGGATATCTTCTTCGTGATTTTTTCAATACCGCGGATTTCGTCCGTGTAATATTTTTCGTCGATTTCCACCTGAATTTCAAGCGTGTCAAGATTGTTTACTCTGTCCACTATCATCATATAGTGCGGAGTAACTTCTTCCACGTCCACGAGCGCCGCCTCGACTTGACTGGGGAACACGTTAACGCCACGGATAATAAGCATATCGTCACTTCTACCCTTAAAGCGTGAAATTCTTACGCTCGTACGACCACACTCGCATTTTTCACGAGTAATAGACGTAAGGTCTTTCGTGCGGTAACGGATAAGGGGAATCCCTTCTTTTGTAAGCGTTGTAAAAACAAGCTCGCCCGTTTCGCCTTCGGGAAGAGGCTCAAAAGTTTTTGCATCAATGATTTCGGGGTAGAAATGGTCTTCACAAACGTGAAGTCCTGCGTGGTAGTCGCAGTCACACGCTACGCCCGGGCCCATAATCTCGCTAAGCCCGTAAATATCGTACGCCTTTACGCCCAAACGGTTTTCAATCTCTTTTCTCATCTTCTCCGTCCACGGCTCTGCTCCGCAAACGGCAGACTTGAGTTTTATCTTATCCAAAAGGTTTTCTTCGCGAAGTACTTCGGAAATATGAAGTAGATACGACGGCGTACAAGCAATCGCCGTTGCACCGAAGTCCACCATCATTGTAGTCAATTTTTTGGAATTGCCCGTGCTCATAGGCACAACGGTTGCGCCTATCTTTTCCGCGCCACCATGCGCGCCCAAGCCACCCGTGAAAAGTCCGTAGCCGTAAGCCACCTGAATAATATCGTCTTTATCAATATTCGCCATCGTCATACAGCGCGCAACGCACTCCGACCAAACGTCAAGGTCGTTTTTCGTGTAGCCCACAACCGTGGCTTTTCCCGTAGTTCCGGACGACGCGTGAATACGAACTATATCCGACTGTGGAACGGCAAACAAGCCAAAAGGATAGTTATCACGCAAATCATCCTTAGTCGTAAAAGGAAGTTTTACAATATCGTCAATGCTCTTAACGTCGTCAGGCGTAACGTTCGCCTTTTCCATTTTTTGTCTATAAAAGGGCACTCTGTCATAAACGTAGCGCACAAGCGCAACAAGTCTTTCGCTTTGAAGTTTACGCATTTCTTCGCGTGACATACACTCTTTTTCTTTGTTCCAAATCATAGCCTTAATCTCCTATTTTTCGTAGCCCGCTTTAAAAGCAAGTACGTTAACGTCCACCGTCTTAGGCGGAACGGTACTTTTCAATACGTCTAGCCACTCTTGCTCGGAAAATCCGATATATTTTGCGCCCAGTCCTAAAACAACGGAATTAAGTACTTTGCTGTTACCCAAACTCTTTGCTATTTCTTTGCCGTCAATGGTGTAAACGGTATGAGTTTTTCTTAATTCTTCAATTATGTTTTCGGGGTACTTCGCGTTGCCTATTACCACGCTCATAGGCGAAATTTCACAATCGTTAACGATAATAATTGCGTCCTTTTTTAAATAATGCGCGTACCTTTTTGCCTCTAATTTTTCAAAGGCGATTAGTACGTCCGCCTTGCCCTCTTCTACCGTAGGAGTGTACACTTTGTCACCAAAACGGACATACGTTACCACGCTTCCGCCACGCTGAGCCATTCCGTGCACTTCCGAAAGTTTTACATCGTAGCCAGCGCCTAGCGCCGTTTTTCCTATAATTCGGCTAGTAAGGAGCGTGCCCTGACCACCTACGCCAACAACCATTATATCCATTATCTACCTACCTTTACGATTGCACCCACTTTGCAATAATTAGCGCAAAGTCCACAACCGTTACACATAGTTTCGTCAATCCTAATCTTGCCGTCCGCGCATTTCGTTATAGCCGGGCATCCAGGTTTAAGACACGCCCCACAGCGCACGCATTTGTCGCTAACTTCCATTTTGTAAGGGAATTTTTGCCCTTTTAATAGTGCGCAAGGCGCTTTTGCAATAATGACCGTAAGTTTATCTATTTCCGCACTCTCTTTTATAGTTTTTTCAAGTTCTTTTACGTCGAAAGCGTTGATTTCAAACACTCTTTCTACGCCTATCGCTTTGCACAAAGTAGTAAAATCAACGGCATACGTGGTGTCTTGTTTTAAAGTTTTACCCGTTCCTGCGTGCTCTTGATGTCCCGTCATACCCGTCGTACGATTATCCAAAATGATGACCGTACCCGTAGCCTTATTGTACACCATATTGATAAGCGAATTTATGCCCG
The DNA here is from genome assembly GCA_045658145.1 of Pumilibacteraceae bacterium. Taxonomy (GTDB): domain Bacteria; phylum Bacillota; class Clostridia; order Christensenellales; family Pumilibacteraceae; genus UBA10677. The sequence continues at coordinate 515 of JAZOUI010000317.1, read as the reverse complement.
TATGAAGGAAAGTCGAATCGCCTATAACCGCTACCCAGTTTTTAAGATACTCTTTGCCCTTTGCCTTTTCAATGCCGTGAAGGGTGGAAATGCTTGCGCCCATGCAAATACAAGTATCCATTACCCCAAGGGGAGCAACTGCGCCCAACGTATAACAACCTATGTCGCCCGACGCGTGCATCTTGAGTTTTGCCAAAACGGAGAAAACGCTACGGTGCGGACAGCCCGGACAAAGTATAGGCGGACGCGCGGGAGCAAGTTCTTTTTCAAAAACTTGGTCGCCACTACCTAGCAATACACGCTTTAACATATTCGCGCTGTATTCGCCCTGACGGGTAAAAAGTTCCTTGCCTTTTACCTTGTATCCCCACGAACGAATTTGCTCTTCAATCACGGGTTCGAGTTCTTCGATAACGTAAACTTCGTCCACGTTTTCAATAAAATCTTCAATAAGTTTTTTAGGCAACGGATTAACGATACCTAGTTTAAGCACGCTAGCGTTAGGCATAACTTCC
>JAZOUI010000316.1:0-1657 GCA_045658145.1 Pumilibacteraceae bacterium | reverse complement strand
AAAAACAAAACGGCGTATAACGTCCATATTCGTTTTGCCAAAAATGACACATACGAATAATCGTGACGATACGCCGTTAAATAAACGTTTATTCCCTAGCAGGTGTTATTTGTTTTCTTTAACTTCCTTAATAACCCTGCTCGTTCCTAGTCTATCTGCGCCCACACTAATAAATTCTCGCGCATCCGCTATTCCCTTAATTCCACCCGATGCCTTAACCAAAACGCCTTCACCCACGTTTTCTTTCATAAGTTTTACGTCCTCAATCGTCGCACCGCCCGTAGAAAAGCCTGTGCTCGTCTTAATAAAGTCTGCGCCTGCCGAAGTCACAATTTCACACGTCTTTATAATTTCATCTTTTGTCAGCAAGCACGTTTCCACTATAACTTTTAGTATTTTATCACCGCAAACTTTCTTTATTGCCGAAATTTCACGATGCACGTAGTCGTAATTGCCTGCCTTTAATTCGCCGATATTTATTACCATATCAATCTCATCAGCACCGTTTTTCAAAGCATCTTCGGTCTCGGCAATTTTCACCGCCGTTGTGTTATATCCGTTCGGAAAGCCAATAACCGTGCAAATTTTCACCTTGCCCTCAGCATAAGCGACTGCTCTATCTACAAATGCAGGTGGGATACAAACTGATGCCGTTTGATACTTTATTCCGTCGTCAATAACTTGTTTAATTTGCTCCCAAGTTGCCGAAACGGACAGTAACGTATGGTCGCATTTATTCAAAATATCCTTTATTTCCATATTCTTTCTCCTTTGCCAAATTGTTCCACTATTATTATATCACAACTTCTCACACTTTTCAATATATTTACGAAAAAACGTAACCGAATTTTTCGATTACGCTATTTTCATTACAAATTTATTGCAAATTCTCGTCCAAAAATTTGTCCAATTCGTCAAAACTTCCGTGCGGATATACGCTGATATCCTTTCCACTCTTATTCAAAAGACAGTCGGTAATCAAAAACACCTTCATACCAAGCGTTTCAGCCACCATATCTTCGTCCACATCGTTACCCACCATTATGCACTCTTCGCCCTTAAGATTGAGCGCGCTTAAAACGTCGCGATAATAATCAAGGTTAGGCTTTGAGTGAGTGCAGTTTTCATAAGTTGTAACAATGGCAAAATCATTTTCGTCAAGTCCTGCCCACTTTATACGTTTTTTGGTCGCAATCGCAGGGAACAAGGGGTTAGTTGCGAGTGCTACCGGCATACCCTTGCTTTTTATCTTATCAATAATTTCTTTTGCCTTTTCCACAACTCCACAAGTGCTTTGAACTTCGTCAAATCGCTCGCGATAGTACGCATCAAAATAGGGCTCGTTTTCTCTTACGCCCTCGCCGTAAATACCCTTAAATGTATCCCAGAACACGTTTTCGTTGGTACGTCCCCCTGTGTTTTTGACCATTGCCCCTACGCCTTTCCAAATGGATTGAATAAATTGTTGCGGTTCAAAACCGTGTGGCACAAGCCATTTCGCAAGTCCACCAAAGTACGTTTTGGCAAAAGCGTCCATATCCATCGGAAGTAACGTTCCGTCCAAATCAAATAAAACTGCTTTGATTTTCATACTCACCTCACGCGATTATTATACCATTTTGTCTAATTATAAGTCAACTTTTTTGAATAAACTGTT
>JAZOUI010000315.1:0-1920 GCA_045658145.1 Pumilibacteraceae bacterium | reverse complement strand
CGAATTTTTACACGTATCTAGTAGTGGACACCTAGTCTTATTTACTCGCATCACGGGCGTGCAACCAGATATGTTTTTCGACCTATTTTTGCACCTTGCCACCCTATTTGCCGTAATAATTCAATTTAGAAAACAAGCGTTATCCGTCATTAAAAAACCTTTTTCTCCCTTTTCGTTGCAACTAGTCCTAGCGACTACAATAACCGTTATTTTAGCCTTTGTTTTCAAAGACGTTGCCGAGCAAAGTTTTGACGGAAAAACGCTACCTTTTACTTTTATTTTGACGGCAATTTTATTGCTTTCGTCACGCTATTTTGCAAAAACGCCCACCCACGTCCCCACTTATTTTGACAGCATTGTTATCGGCATAGCGCAAGGGTTAGCCGTTTTCCCCGGGCTATCTAGAAGTGGTGCAACGGTATCAACAGGAAAATTTTTGGGCGTAAACGAGCAGGAAAATACTTCCTTTTGTTTTCTTTTATCCATACCTGTTATAGTAGGTGGAATTATCCTAGAAGTTATTGACGGAGGTGCAACTTTGGTTAGTCCAACTTGTTTAATCGCAGGATTTATTTCTGCTTTTGTATCAGGATTAGTTGCTCTGCGCTTTATTAAAAACGCCTTTAAAAACAGTCACTTTTTTGCGCTCTATCTCGTTGTAATTTCGTTGTTTATAATAGCAAACGATTGTTTCTTGCATCTTTTTTAAGCGCATAAAAACAAAAAACTAAGATATACTACAAAAAAAGGAGTTTTTTATGAACGAACTTGCAATTTCAAACAAAAGTAAACTTTATATTTTTCTCGAGGCGCTCGGTTTTGCGCTAATCACCGTTGCGCTCGGTTGGATTGTCGGTATGGTAGGTGGCGCAACCATGGGTTACACAGGACTTGTGCGCCCTACTTTTACTCCGCCCGATATCATTTTTTCAATCGTTTGGCCTATTCTTTACGCTATGATAGGCGTGTCACTATATATCACAATAGTCACAAAAACACGAAACACAGCACTACGTATAGCGTCGTTTATCATTTGGGGCGTACAACTCGCGCTTAACTTTTTGTGGGTACCCGTGTTTTTTAACGCACGACAATTCTTTTGGGCGTTCATAATTTTAGCGGTCGTTGATGCAATGGTAACAACGCTTATTGCAATAAACTTTCGCATTAACAAATGGTCGGCGATATTGCTTATACCCTATCTATTATGGCTAGGATTTGCAACGTATCTTAACATTATGATCGTAGCCTACAACGTATAAACAAGCATTTGCTCACCCCTCGCATTTAAAAAAGTACGACGAACCTTCTAGTGAAAGTCCGCCGTACCTTTTTATATAGGGATTTATGAGGGAAATGATCTAATTTTTAACAGATATTACTTAAAAAATCTGTTGTAAAGGCCAAGGAAACCAGCGCCGTGACGTGCTTCGTCCTTTGCCATTTCGTGAACGGTGTCGTGGATAGCGTCATAGCCAAGTTGTTTAGCGCGAACTGCAAGTTCAAGTTTGCCCTTACAAGCGCCACCTTCAGCCATATAACGAAGTTCAAGGTTCTTCTTGGTAGAATCGGTTACTACTTCGCCCAAAAGTTCAGCGAACTTTGCAGCGTGTTCTGCTTCTTCAAAAGCATATCTCTTGTATGCTTCAGCGATTTCGGGATAACCTTCTCTTTCAGCAACGCGAGCCATAGCAAGATACATACCTACTTCGGTGCACTCGCCCATAAAGTTATCGCGAAGACCTTGCATAATCATTTCGTCTTCAACTTTACCGTCGCCTACGTGATGCTCACAAGCCCAAGATCCAACTTTCTCTTCGTTTTCAAGAGCGTCAAACTCCGTAACGCCACATTGAGGGCAACGAGCAACCTTATCTTCTACCACACAACCACAAACCTTACAACTTTTCATTTTTCTAT
>JAZOUI010000314.1:0-3246 GCA_045658145.1 Pumilibacteraceae bacterium | reverse complement strand
ATAAGTACCCCCTTAGGTATTTTTTTCTGTATTTATATTATAGCACAAGATTATTGTTTTGTAAATAGGTTTTTAAAAATTTTATACGATTTTTATTTGACCGTCAATTAAATCGACCACAATGCGTGTTCTACCGGCAAGTTTTCCTGCAATAAGGCTTTCGGCAATATTGTCTTCAATATTTTGCTCGATTACTCTACGCAAGGGGCGTGCGCCATATTCAGCATCATAACCTTTATCAACAATGTATTCAAGCGCAGACGGAGTAATATCAAGTCCTATACCTTTTTCTGCCAAAGTTTTTGCAAACTTATCAAGCATCAATCCCGCAATTTGACCGATATTTTCACGGCTAAGCGAGTGGAAGAAACATACCGTATCTATTCTATTTAAAAATTCAGGCTTGAAATGACGTTTCAGCGCGTTAGTAAGCACTTCTTCGGTGCGCTGAGTATCGGGCGTGTTGCCTATTACTGATGAAAATCCGAACGAATACGGAGTTTGTTTTAGGTCGGATACGCCCACGTTACTAGTCATTATAATAACCGTGTTTTTGAAACTTACCGTTCTACCCTGCGAATCGGTAAGGCGACCGTCGTCAAGCATTTGAAGTAAAAGATTATAAATATCAGCGTGCGCCTTTTCAATTTCGTCAAAAAGCACTACGGAATAAGGTCTTCTGCGTACTGCCTCGGTTAGTTGTCCACCATCGTCAAAGCCCGAATACCCCGGAGGCGCACCGATAAGTTTTGATACGGAGTGCGATTCCATATACTCGCTCATATCAATTCTTATAACGTTGTTTTCGTTATCAAACACAGCCTCGGATATTGCTTTCGTAAGTTCGGTCTTGCCTACGCCCGTAGGTCCAAGGAAAAGGAACGAGCCAATAGGACGGTTAAGATCTTTTAATCCTGCTCTAGCGCGTCTTATCGCTTTCGCTACGGCGTTAATCGCTTTGTCCTGACCGATAACGCGCTTATGCAAAATTTCTTCAAGGTGTATAAGCCTTTCGCTTTCGCTCTCCGTCATTTTCGTAACGGGAATTTTTGTCCACTTGGATACGATTTCGGCTATATTTTCGGCTTTGATTTCGCTCATACTCTCATTTGCAAAGCGATACCAGTTAAAGTTAGAGTCATTAAGACGTTTGTGCAAAGCGTTACATCTTTGTTTAAGTTCGTCAGCCTTTTCGTAATCGCCACGCTCAACGGCACTATTTTTCTCACGCTCTAAATTCTCAAGTTCAAACGCCATCTCTCTAAGTACAGGCGACATATTGCCCATACCACTAACCTTGGCTTTACTCATTGCCTCGTCCACAAGGTCGATTGCCTTGTCGGGCAAAAATCTATCCGTAATATAGCGATCGGAAAGTTTAACAGCAGTCTCGATTGCCTCGTCACTTAACTTAACTTTGTGGAACTTTTCAAAGTTAGGACGTAATCCTTTTAAGATTGCAATGGTATCTTCTACCGACGGCGGATTGACCGTTACGGGTTGGAAACGACGTTCGAGCGCTTTGTCTTTTTCTATATATTTGCGATACTCGTCATTAGTTGTTGCACCTACGGTTTGAAGTTCGCCACGCGCAAGATACGGTTTTAAGATATCAGCGGGGGAAACTTCGCCTTCTTTATTTCCAGCTTGAGCAAGCGTATGAATTTCGTCGATAAATAAAATTATATCTCCGTCCGCGCGAATCGCATCAATGGCTTTTTTGAGTTTTTCTTCTAACGCTCCACGGTATTTAGTACCTGCAACAAGTGATGCAATATCTAGTGAAAATACCTTCTTATTTTGCAAAAGCGTGGGTACGTCCCCCTTCGTTATTGCGAGTGCAAGTCCTTCGACCACCGCAGATTTACCTACACCCGGCTCACCTATAAGCACAGGATTGTTTTTGGTTTTACGGCAAAGAATTTGAATCATACGTTCAATTTCGTCCGTTCTACCGATAACGGGTTCGATTTTTCCTTCGCGTGCTTTCTTCGTAACGTCAATTCCCATATCCGTTAAATCAGCCGGAAGGTCACCATTTTCGCTACGTCTAATTTCGTTTTGTTGTTCTTCTTGGTTTTCTTCGCTCGTTTGTTTTGCGCCCATTTCAATAAGCATTTTAAGATCCTCAACAAGCGAAGGTATATTTATGTTATAATATTCGCGCAGTATAGTAGATGCCAAACAAGTCTGGTCAAGTAGCATACAGTAAAGATAGTGTTCGCATCCAACCGAGCCAGATGAACCAGTATCAGCGGATATACGAGATGCCGACGAGAACATATTTTTTACTCTCGCCGTAAAATCAATATCGCCCATTACGGAAACGTGCGCGCTAGAACCGAACACGCTATTTTCGAAGTTAAGGTCAGCACCGTACTCGCGCAAAAGCGAAGACGTACGACTCTTTACTTTAATAAGTCCGTAAAGAATATGTTCCGTGCCTATTTCGGGATTAGCGTAATCGTTCGCTATTCCTCTCGCCTCGGCAAGAACACTACTAAAATTATCCGTTACTGTAAACTTCATATTCTCTCCTATTACCTTCTAACAATAGCCGAAAAAGTATTTCTTACTTCTTCAGCGCGACAAATATCTCTTTCTTCAGACGTGGCAAGTCTACTCGCATAACGAGTAACAAGGTTATACGGTTGCACGTTTGTTACAAGTTCATCAATAGTCGCTACGTCCGCAACGGGAACAATGCCATAGTATGCGCCCAGTTTTACGAGTGCGCAATAGCGTAAAACTTCATCCGTCGTAAGCATATATGCGTTTGTCACTATGCCGTAAGCACGCATAATTTCATCTTTGAGCGAACTCGCTCTTTCTTTTATTAAAAACTCTCTCGCCCTAGCCTCTTCGTTTATAAGACGGTCAACCGCCGTAGATACTAGCGTAAGAATTTCATATTCGCTTATCCCAAGAGAACAGCGATTTGATATTTGATAAACGTAACCTAGCGCATCACTACCTTCGCCATACACACCACGAACGGTTATGTTCATACTTGACAACGCGCGCACGTTCTTTTTCATAGTATCAGTAAGCGTAAGTGCAGGCAAAAACAACATTACTGATGCGCGCATACCCGTTCCTAAATTAGTGGGACAGGCAGTAAGATAGCCTAATTTCTTGTCAAAAGCATACTCCACTTCGCGACTAATTAAGTTGTCAATTTTATTCGCACGATCATATGCTCCTTCAAGCGCGTACCCGGGCAAAATTACTTGCTGACGGACGTGG
>JAZOUI010000313.1:0-1949 GCA_045658145.1 Pumilibacteraceae bacterium | reverse complement strand
CTATAAAATCAAATGAATTGCAAGCAACAATTAAAACAATTATCAATAGCACTTTTACGATTGACGATATTATTAGGGATTTTTTTCGGTTTTTGTGTTTTGGCTTATCCGTCATATTCTCTCTCCTTACAATGAAATTTTGCGATAACAAAGTAGGTTTTCAATATTATTATACTACGCGTTTTTGCGCTTGTCAATAGGTTTTTTCAAAAAATATACTAATTTTTATGGAAATATACAAAAAAGACTTACCGTCGTGGTAAGCCTTTTTCTTTTATGAAAAAATTATTTCTTGTAATAGTTATCAAGGACGTAGCAAGGTACGGACGACCACGCGTGACAAAGCGAACCACCGTTAGAGAAGTCGTCTTCGCATTTTTCCGTTTCGGGGAAAGAGGTTAAGCCCTTGTTTACGAGAGTACCAAAGCGTTTTTTGATATCTTCGATACAGTAGTCGATATCGCCGTCGTACTTTAAGATAGCGTCATAAGTCCACTGCAGAGTTGCAAGCGTTTGATCGACCATATCGTCGGGCTTATTCTTAAGGAAGGAGCAAAGGTGTTTTGCCATATCTCCGCCCATAACTTCCGCCATAAGTGCCTGCATATAAACGTGCTTGCCAAAGCGTTCGTCGCCATTGATATAGGTGTGGTAGAACTTGCCCTCTTCGTTATAGAAACGCTGGAGCGCAGTCTTTGCTTTTTCAAACTCGCTTGCGTATTTTTCAGCGCTTGCTTTGTCGCCTGCCTGCTCGAAAAGGCGAACGAGTTTTTTAGCCGAGATTGCGTAAAGCGCAGTTGCAACACCTTCTTCGAAGATAATTTCTTCGCCTTCGTATCTGCGGTTCCAACTATCAAGGAGCGTTATCCACTCGTAGAAGTTCCAGCCGTCAGGACCGGGGAAAGCAAGCACAGCACCGTCACGGCTATTGCGCTGGAACGCGCCCATAATTCTGTTGATATAGGGGATCATTTCCTTTACGAACTCGTCGTTATAATCCTTTTCGGCATTTTCGCAAACGCCCATAATATAGTAAAGCGAGAACGTGGGAATCATAAGCGATTGATTAGCAGGTGCTGTTATCGAAAGAAGGTCACACTCTCTAATCGAGTACGCGAGCGTTCTCAAACTTGCACGGGGGAGCGTGTATTCGCCAAACGCGCCGTAGCCGAACAACATTTGGTTACGCGAGTCCATTCCGTAAAGCGCCTGTTCACGCCACGGGCAGTCCTCATAATGTTCGTGCGCGCAAAGTTCAAGCGTACGTCTGCCCACTTCGTAAATTTGGTTAAGATGAATATCGCCAAAGTCTTTTTCAAGGAAAGTAAAGGGGTATTTTTGTTCACGGAGCGTGAGCGAATTAAGTTTGAACGACTTTGCCTGTACGTTAAGAGAAAGATATCTACATCCCCAGCGGTGGAAGTATTCGTCCAAAACGTTTCTACCCTTTTTGAGTTTTACGTCGATAGCAAAATAACGCGGTCCAACGTGCGTACGCGGACGAAGATCGGTAAGGTGTTCACCCCAACCTATTCCACAAGTCGTTTCTTCATCTACTTCGATATCGAAATGCAAGAAACCTGCCGTTTCTTTGAGTAGATCGATTATAACGTAAAGTCCGTCGCCACCCTCACCCTTAAAGGTAATAGGTTCGTGCATATCGTCGTACTGCATTTTGTTAAGATCGGTAAGTTCGTGGAAAAACTTGGGCGAGTTAAAAGCGAACTGCATACGCTCTGCCATTGTCTCACCACCATTTTCCTTATAGATACCTTGCGCGCAAACCTTTACGGGAAGAAGATCCGTAAGTACGCATTTTTTAGACGGTCTATCACAAGTAACAAAGCCCGTTTCCACTTCAATCGCAGGGGTACGTTCCCCTTCGTTTTGTCTGAAATCGTATCTCCAAGCCGCGCCAAGTTGGGGCGTGATAAAGAAGTCGGAGGCCA
>JAZOUI010000312.1:0-6772 GCA_045658145.1 Pumilibacteraceae bacterium | reverse complement strand
TTTTTGTCCTGCAAATCCAGGATTTACAGTCATCACCAAAACACCGTCAATACTAGGCAAAACGTCTTCGATAGTGCCAATAGCCGTTGCAGGATTTATCGCAACAAAACACTTTGCGCCCCTATCCTTTATCTTTTGAATAGCGCGCCCAAGATGCTTGGTCGATTCAACGTGGATAGAAACAATATCCCCTTCACCAAAACAAAACCAGTCTAGTTTTTCTTCGGGTTTTTCTACCATAAGATGAATATCTACGGGAATAGAGCAATTCTTCTTGAGCTGTTTTACAAAATCCGTGCCAAGCGTGAAATTGGGCACGAACACCCCGTCCATAACGTCAACGTGCAAATATTCAATTTTTTCTCTTTCAAAAAGCGAAAGTTGATCCCCTAGCGACGTAAAATCGCAACACATTAGAGAAGGTGATATTTTCTTTTCCATATCCTTACCCTTGTAATTAATTATACTTTTTTATATTCTAAATGGTCAAACGTATTATAGTTGCGTTCGTGAATTTTTACCAAACTTTTACATTACTATAACAAAACAACACATAACGCTATATTTCGTTTTTAATTTTTTAGCAATTTAAAAGCAAGCGCATATAAAATTCAACGGACTTATATATTGTCTCAACGGGTACGCGTTCGTCGTTGCCGTGTATAGTTGCTCTTTCTTCGTTTGTGAGCGCCATAGGCGAAAAACGATATACTTTGTCACTAATTTTACCATAGTGGCGCGAGTCGGAACAAGCCACCATTAAGTATGGTGAAACAACCACCTTACTAAATGTGCTTGAAATAGCGTTCGAAATAGTTTTATATTCCTGACAATCGGTTACCGACTCTCGTGACGGAGCAACGGCATACAGCATCTTGATAGAAACCTTTTTATCCCTAATAGTCTTTTTTGCTCTAGACAAAACCGTATAGGGTGTATCTCCACCAATAATGCGGAAGTTAGCAACCATTTTTGCATCAGGCGGAAGGACGTTTCTTGCCCTGCTGCCTTCCATTTGGGTAAAAGCGCACGTCGTACGCATAAGCGCGTTCATTTCTCCACCTTTCTTCTTCGCCATAGAATTCAAAATTGGCTTAAACAACCACAAGTTAGCGAAAATAAATTTATACCCAAACGACGAGTGTCTGCCAAGCGTATCAAACATTTCCTTAACAGGCTTTGTTAATCGGAACGGATACGGATTATTTTCCATCCTCACACACGCATTACTCAATTTTCCTATACCCGTATGCGCAGGCGGTGCGGACGCGTGTCCTCCACCACAATTAGTCTCGAACAAAAGATCCATCATTCCCTTTTCCGCAATACCGATAAGTGCGCATTGCTTATTTACGCCCGGGAAAACGTTTTGCACAACTGCGCCACCTTCATCCAAAACGAAGGCAGGCGTTATATGTCGTTCTTCAAAAAGCGCAATAATTTCTTGCGCTCCCGTACCTGCAATTTCTTCATCTCCAGCGAACGCTAGATACACGTCGCGCAATGGCGTAAAGCCGTCACAAAGCAACGTTTCGCTCGCCTGCATAATCGCATTAAGGGATATTTTGGTATCCAAAGCACCCCTTCCCCAAAGCACGTCATTTTCAATTTCGCCACCGAACGGATCTTTTTTCCAGGCTTTTTCAAGCGCCGGAACAACGTCGTAATGCGCCATAAAAACGGCAGGATTGCCTTCTTCTGCGCCTGGTATCTTAAACAACAACGCACGCTCGCCCACTTTTTCAAACACTCCCCTTTCTGCTAAAATAGGGAAACGTTCACGCAAAAGACGTTCAAATAGATCAAACTGTTCCTGTTCTTCTTCCTCTTTGTTTTGACGTGAAACGGTGCGAAGTTTTATCATATCCTGCAAATCTTTTACTGCTTTTTCCTGATCAAAATCAACAGGCTCGCTAGGTGGAACTTCCACTTTTTTAGGATTAAATGCAAGCGCACGAATAAATAATATAAGAGCGAGCATCGCGACTGCTCCACCCACCCCTATTATTACGTAAAGCCACCAGTCCATAATTTTCTCCTATGTGTTTAGTATATAATATTAATTCTTGCTTAATACAAAATGAGAGCATATCAATAATGGTACGCTCTCATCGTCTTTTAATTATCTAGCCACAATACTTGCAAGGTCATACAAATCGGTACGGAATTTTCTAGGAATAGAAAGTCCTTCGTGGATGTCAATATCAAATACTTGATTATCCTTAATACCGATAATACGATTACCGATACCCTTTTCAAGAAGTTGTACAGCGCGCGCACCAAAGCACGTTCCAAGATAACGGTCCTGATGAGTGGGCGAACCACCACGCTGAATATGTCCAAGCACAGACGCTCTAATATCAAGATTAGTCTTTTCGGAAAGCATTTTGGTCAAATCGTTCGCATTGCCTGCGCCTTCTGCCAAAATAACAATACCACTTCTCTTTCCACTAGCACGGAATTCCAAAAGTTTTTCTACAATCTCGTCGTTAGTAAGTTTCATTTCGGGAACGATAATTACTTCCGCACCACCACCGATACCTGCGTAAAGCGCAAGGTCACCACAATGACGGCCCATAACTTCAATTATAGAAATACGTTCGTGCGAAGACATAGTATCACGAATCTTATCGATAGATTCCAAAATAGTATTTGCCGCGGTATCAAAACCAAGCGTGAAATCTGTATAAGCAAGGTCGTTATCAATCGTACCCGGGATACCGATAGTGGGGAATCCCTTTTCGCTTAAAACTTTTGCGCCTCTGAACGAACCGTCACCACCGATTACGATAAGACCTTCAATGCCTTCTTTTTTAAGGTTTTCAAAGCCTTTTTGTTGTCCTTCAGGCGTAACGAACTCGCTACATCTTGCCGTACGCAATATCGTACCACCACGCTGAATAATATCCGAAACACTACGAAGTCCCATAGGTATAAAACGGTTTTCCAAAAGTCCTGCATAACCGCGCTCAATACCAACAACTTCCATTCCTGCATAAATACCATATCTTACCGCTGCACGGATTGCAGCGTTCATACCGGGAGCATCTCCACCACTAGTTAAAATACCAATTTTTTTCATCGTAATTACCTCTTATAGTAAATATCTAATATATTATAGCATACTAAAAATAAAATGCAACCTTTTTTTGCTATTATTCGCTATTTTGTGTCACGATTTTGATTTTTATTCCGCTATTTTAATGTTTGTTTCGCCGATAAGTCCACAAAGTTCGGTGTACATTATCGGATTAATATTAGTGCCTATACCCATTGAATAAATTTTATTATCGTCTAAATTTTTTATGTAGGTCATATCTTCGCCAGGGTACGCTTTCAAAATGTTTTGGAGAATATCGATTATACTTTCGTCCACTTGCGTAAAGGAAATGCAGAAACAAATCTTTTTGCTAGCGCCCTTTTTTACGTCGTTATCCCACGTCTCGATTCGGTCAACCGTTATAGAAATATTTTCATCACGGCGACGAACTCTGCCCGTTACGGTAACGAGTTTATCCTTAACGAAAAGCGATTTGTACTGATTATACTTAAATCCTGCAAGCATAAGTTCTACCGTGCCGTAAAGGTCTTCAAGCTTTCCTACGCCAAACTCTTTGCCCGATTTTTTCGCAAGACGTTTGCCTGCCTCAACTATCATACCACCGATTGTAACGAGCGTATCGTCAGGGATTGTGTATTCAGCCTCTTCTCCCTCTTCCGCGCTTTCCGTTTTTTCAAACAAAGACGCAACGTTGTACTTGAATTTTTTAAGATGTTCTTTGTACTGGTCTAGGGGGTGACCGGTAAGATAAACGCCTGCAACTTCCTTTTCGTACTGAAGTTTTTCACCCAGTTCATACTCTTTGATATCACGATAGTCATAGTGGTCGAAAGAATCATCTTTTACTATTTCAAAAAAGGAAATTTGACCATTCGCGGTTTTGTTTCGGTCGCTCGCTACTCTATCCACGATTTCTTCGTACGACGCGATAAGTTGGCTACGATTAAGCCCAAAACAATCGAAAGTACCTGCATAAATAAGGCTTTGGAGTTGCTTTTTGTTGGGAATATTTTCGCCCATACGCTTTACAAATGACAAGAAGTCCTTGAACTCTCCACCTCTTTCACGCTCTTCTACAATACTTTCAATGGCATCAATACCTACGTTTTTAATAGCCGCCATACCGATACGGATACCACCGTCTTCTACTGAAAACTCCGCTACCGAACGGTTGATTGAAGGCGGTTTTACTTCAAAACCACGGTCTTTGAGATAACCAAGATAGTTGGATATTTCTTCAATGGACGTTATACGGTTGTTAAGTACCGCCGCGATAAATTCTACCGTGTAATAGCATTTGAGATATGCCGTTTGGTACGTCAGGAACGTATATGCCGCCGCGTGAGATTTATTGAACGCGTAAGATGCAAACGTGGACATATCGTCGTAAATCTTGTTCGCAACTTCCTTGCTAACTCCGTTCGCAATCGCGCCCTTAATATCCACACGGTCGTTATGCAAGCCATTAAGGAAAACTTCTCTTTCCTTTTCCATTTTTTCGTGCTTTTTCTTACTCATCATACGGCGCACTTCATCCGCACGTCCGAGCGAATAACCAGCTACGTCCTGCACGATTCTCATAACTTGCTCTTGATAAACCATTATTCCGTACGTTACGTTAAGCGTGGGAATAAGAAGGTCATGGTCGTACTGAATTTTATCAGGATGATGCTTGTTTTCAATGTAGATGGGTATCTTATCCATAGGACCGGGACGATACAACGAAATTCCTGCTATGATTTCTTCTAGCGTGGTAGGCTGAAGTTTTTTCATAAAGTCCTTCATGCCTTCGCTTTCAAGCTGGAATACGGCGTGAGTATCGCCTTCGCTTATGAGTTTATAAGTAGGCTGGTCGTCATACGCCATACCCGAATAGAAGTCAATATCTATGCCCCTTGTCTGCTTTACGTACTTAAGCGCTTTGTGAATATCCGTTACGGTACGAAGTCCAAGGAAGTCCATTTTAAGAAGTCCAAGTTCTTCACACTCAATCATATTGAACTGCGTAGTTACGATATCTTCACCCGAGCGCGCCATAGGTATATGGTCGGCAATAGGGTCACGACAAATAATAACGCCTGCCGCGTGCATACCCGTTTGTCGTGGCATACCTTCAATTTCCATTGCAACGTCCAAAATACGACGCGTCATATAGTCGTTTTCGTACATTTCCTTAAGTTCGGGTACGATAGGACTAGGATCGTCGGGCTTTTTGGGCTTTTCTAAGCCGATTAGATGTCCGATATGGTTTTTGCCCATCATTTTGGGCATAAGTTTTGTAATCTTATCAGTTTCGGAGAAAGGCTGGTTAAACACTCTGCCTACGTCCTTAATCGCTGCTTTTGCCGCAAGAGTTCCGAAAGTTACAATCTGCGAAACGTTAGGCTCGCCATACTTGCCGATAACGTACTCAATCGTGCGCTCACGTCCGTCAACGCAAAAGTCAATATCGAAGTCGGGGTTGGATACACGTTCGGGGTTAAGGAAACGCTCGAAAATTAGGTCGTATTTCAATGGGTCAATTTTGGTAATACCCACGGCGTATGCTACGATACTACCTGCACCACTACCACGGCCCGGGCCTACGGGAACGCCGTGCGTTTCAGACCAGTTAATAAAGTCCCAAACGATAAGGAAGTAATCCACGAATCCCATCGAACTGATTACGCCAAGTTCGTAGTCTGCGCGCTTGCGAATTTCGTCCGTGATAGTGCCGTACTTTTTCGCCAAACCATCATAAGTAAGTTTGCGTAAAAAGTCGTAGGGCTGAGATCCGTCTTCGGGAACGTAAGCAGGCATAAGCGGTTCTTTCGAGAAGAAATAGGGCTCACACTTGTCCGCAACTTCAAGCGTATTTACAATACTGTCTTTGAGATTGCCAAAAAGTTCGCACATCTCGTCGCCACTTTTAAGATAAAACTCTTTCGTGGGGAAATATCCGCCGTCGTCAAGCGATTCTTGCGAAAGCCCTTCGTTTTCGTTCAATTCTTCGGGAGAAATGGTGGTGCGGAAAGAAATACATTGCAAAACTTTTTGAGCAAAAGCGTCGCGCTTGTTAAGATAATGCACGTCGTTGGTTGCTACAAGTTTTACTCCGTTTCTGCGCGCAATGTCCACAAGATACGGAAGTACCACTTTTTGATCGCGAATATTATGGTCTTGAATTTCTATGTAATAATCGTCGCCGAACAAATTTTTGTATCTTTGAACGATTTGTTCCGCTTCGTCGAATTTATTGTGAAGTAATGCTTGCGGAAGTTCACCTGCTAGGCACGCCGACAAGCAAACTAATCCTTCAGCGTGCTGACTTAAATGCTTAAAGTCGGTACGGGGCTTGTAATAAAGTCCGTCAACGTACGCCTCGGACACAAGTTTTATAAGATTTTTATAACCCGTAATGTTTTTTGCAAGCAAAACGATATGGTTATACTTGGGCATTTTACCGCCCTGCGTGGTTTTGACGGACATATCTTCCGTCATATACAATTCGCATCCCAAAATAGGCTTTACTTTAAAAGGGCGACGCTCGGCAATGAAACGGAAAGCATCTGCCTCGGGATCGGTGTGCTTTATTGCCGCTTTGACAAATTCAAGCACGCCGTACATATTGCCGTGGTCGGTAATTGCTACTGCCGGCATACCCAGTTCATCACAACGCTTGAAAATCTTGGAAATACGCGTAGCGCCGTCAAGCAAACTGTATTCGGTATG
>JAZOUI010000311.1:0-6386 GCA_045658145.1 Pumilibacteraceae bacterium | reverse complement strand
GGTAGCGTGTTGACTAACCACCAATAAGCGTTTTTGCCTACGTAAGTTAGCGGTACACCCGTTTCGTTTACTTCTTGATTTTTCAAGATTTGTTCAGCCATAATATCAAGCCACATTTTACGCTTGCTTTCGTCAAGCATTTTAGTGGTATCGCCTACGCTGAAAAGATAAACCGCTTGTGCGCTCATTGCTTGCAATATAATCTCTCTTGCCGATGGCGACTTCGCTATAACGTATTCAAGTAGTTGTTTGTTGTTATGCGAGAATAGATAGTTATAAACTTGCATAGATACGTTATTAAGCAAGTTATTTATAATCGTGCTTGCGTTGATTCCACGATTGCTACCTACTCTCGCTTGCAAGTCAATACCAAGTTTATTAGTTACGTATTCGTTAGTTAGTACGTATCTATGAGTAGTGAAGTTGTAAAACATATCTTCATTGTTGAAAGGATAATCCATTTTATTTACTCCTTTTGTTTTTCCCACTTGCCGAATCGAACGGCTAATAACCATTAGTGGTATATAAAAAGCGGAATATTGCTACTCCGCTTTTTGTTGTTTAATTAGGCTCTGCTACCGGGTGCGTTTACCGTAAGTGCTGCGCCGGGCTTTGTAGTACCATTTCTCAAAATGGGTACAATGCCCTTCGGATAGCACACATTGATACCCCAACGGGTCTTGGGCTGCAATCTCTTGCCTGCTCCGTTCGGAGAGTCGATAACCTTGATATAATCCTGCGTGGAAATACCACGGTCAGTTGCGCTTGCTGCACAAACAATTGCTTCGGTTGCTGCAAACGCATTTGCTGCGCCTGCCCATTCGCCTGCTCTCGACCAAATAGCCGCAGGAGCAACGTAGCAAGGCGTAAGGTCAATTTCGCCTACGTACATAGTACCCCATTCCTTTTGAGCGTCAGGGGATACAGCACCTTTCGCAAGCATAGATTGTGCGTAGTTGCTACCACCGATAAGAACGCCGTTTTTAGTCATAAGCGCAGAACGGAAGGAGGGACGCATAATGACCTGTCTTTCGTCGAACGGGAAAGCCTGTACGCCGTTTTCAGGATCGCCGTCGTCAAGCATCGTGCTTGCGTCCAAGAATGCCTTGTACTCAGCCCCGTCTCCGCTAGCCATTACAATGCCTAGTCCAGTCCAACCGGGAATAACTGCCGCATTGTACTTAACTGCCAACTGTTCAGCAATCGTGCTTGCGTTGATTTCGGTTGCACAACGACCGCCCAAGTTTTTGGTAGCACCGTCAAAGAGATTGATTGCTACCATATCTTGCTGTACTTCGGGGATGTCTACGTTGCCATCGAATACGTACAAAAGGTTAAGGTCGTATTCGGTAACCTGCGTAGTAACAGCGTCAGTGCTGTTGAAAAATCCACCGTTAGTACCTTCGCCCAACTTTCTAGCGTTAAGGTCGATTTTAACAGGCTTGAACAAACGCACGGTAGACGCGTTGGTTTCTTCTACCTGATTAACGCCGTATCCGTTCTTGTGAACGAGTTGCATAAAAATGTTTTCTTTGATTTGTTTTGCTGCTAGTACTTGCGTAGCAGAGTTATTTACGTTATAAACCATTGCCATAATTTTTTACCTCCTATTATAGCCCTAAAATTTCTTTTTTGAGTTCGGCAGCGGTCATATCTTTATAGTCTTTTTTACCGCCGGGAACTCGTCCTTCGTAACCATACGCCTTACGCTGTTTCTCGGTAAACGCTTCCATTTCCGATTTGAGTTCTAGCAAGTCCTTGATTTGGTTTTCAAGTTCGCCTACTCTATCCGTAAGTTGCTTAATTACTTCGTGTTCGTTTTCTTCTGCAAGTCTTTCCGTAGAAGTTTCTTCTTCGGTAGTTTCTTCTTCGGACGTTTCTTCGGTTGCTTGCTCATCGGTAGCCTCTCCCGTTTCGTCGTCCTCTACTTCTTCTTCAACTTCGTCTACGTCTTTGCCGATTTCTTCCGACTCGTCCTTAACTTCTTCCGCTTTTTCGTCAGCGGTTTCAGTATCTTCGGCTTTGTCTTCTTCTATCTTATCGATTTCACGTTCGTCTTCCGCTTTGTAAAGGTCTTGCATTTTAGCGTGTACCTTTTCTTTTTCTTCGTCAGACAATCCGTCGATACCCTTTAAGATTTCGTCAAGAGTAAGACTTTTCTTTCCGAATAGTGCCATTTGTTTTTACTCCTTTAATAAATTTTTTCGATATATCGTTTGCTAATTCCTTGCTACTTCCGCATAGTCTATGAAAGATACTCTGCCTTTGACTTTTCTCCGTCGCTAACGTTTCGTTTCACAAGTGCGCTTGCCCCTACGCATAGCATTGTCGGGGTATATAAGAAAAGCCGATTCCGTTTCCTTGTGGGCGTGATTCGACTTTATCAAATATCTAATCTTGACGGATAAAACGCTACGTTGTTTTCCTTTGCAAAACCTACGTATCTTTCCGTCCATTTTTTTGCTAGGTCTTTATATCTCGTATAAAGTTTCTTGTTGCCTGCTTTCTTCCAACCTAACGCGCGTGTTTCGTATACTCGTACCGTGCGTTCGTACTGTCGCATTTTGTTATCAATATCGCGCTCTTTGTCTATAACCGATTTCGGTATCGGTTGCGGACGAAAACCGCGTTTGTAAGGGATTAACTTATGCCGACAGTTAAAACCGCTTATACAGCCGTTTTTGTAAGTCTTACCCGATTTCGTAGTCGTGTAAATATCGGTAGCGGTTTCTAACGGCTTGTAACTTACTCCGTCGATATTTCCTACCGTTCCGTCTAGCGAATATAGCCTACCTTGAAAAGGCTGACAGCGTTCCGAACAGTTAGCGTGGGTGTCTATCCATACTAGGTTGACTCCGCTGTCCTTAAAGCCCTGCAATTGCTTTTCGTGCCATTCTTGCCGTAGCCGTATTTCTACGCCACTACGCAATGAATAACGCTCGCTATAATCTTCTTTCGCTACGGTATCAAGTATTGCGTTGACTTTCTTTTCGTAGTCACGATTGTAAATATCATTCGGTACTGCTCGATTAAAATAACCACGATAAGTCTTACTGTCCGTTGCTATCGGTAACGCCATTAACTTTTTAACTACTTTATCGGGTACTCTTTGTCCGCTTAATAAAAACGCTGCTAAAACCATATCCGCATTGTCTTTATCTCCGTAGATATAAACCCACTCTAAATACATACGGCTTGCGTAAGTAGTTAGTGCGTTTCTTGCTAGCGTTTTAAGTTCTTGGCTGTCTAGATTATCAACGCAGTAGTTTATCTCGTCCATAACCTTGCGGTTGATTTCCCCAAAAGATAACTTACGTCGTACACCGTCAAGAGTTATCATTTTAATTTCGGTTTCCGTGTCTTGAACTAAAACCGATTGCCATTTTAACCCTTGATTTTTCGCTAGTTCCCACCTTTTCAAAAGGTGTCACCCCCAAATATCGTGTTTTGTCTTTGCGCGTCGTCCTTTTCTACTAATTCGTAGTCTTCTTGATTTTGTTCTTCGTCGTCATCGTAGTTAAAAGCGTGGTGCGCTTTCTGACGGCTGATAAGCCCTGCATTAACCGCTTTCGTAAGCGTATCTACAAGTAACGTTTGATTCGTCATACCCGATCTAGTCCAACGAATTTCAACGTCGTCTACGTATCCATAATAACGAAGTATGGTTTTAAGCATATCGTTTAACGGCTTTTCAAATCGTCTTCTTGCGTTCTCGATAAACAAGGTAGTTGCGCTTTCTTCTGCACTTACTTCTCTTGCCGTTCTATTGCTTCCGTCACTTATATAAGACGCTAGCGTACTAACGCTAATACCGATACTCGTTGCGATACTCTCCAAAAGCATATTACGCGCGTTTCTCCACTCGTCCGCTCTTAAAGCGAATTGTACCGCTTCGGGCTTTTGACTATCGGTATTCATTGTTTCGATTTTCGTATACAAGAAGTCGTCTAGCCCTGCGTTTTGGTTTCCCGTTCTTGCTTGTGGCGATTGCATTGCTTTCGGTACTAAAACACGACCGCGCGCAAGGTACATATCCGTATTAAAGCAAGTATTATAAAAATCATACTCATACAAATACGTTAGGATATGCGACAACAAACTTTCGCCAAGATTGAGTTGTGGAACGTTGCTTATGTCGTCGGTTGCTTTGAGTAGGAATACGCCTAAATCATTAAAGCCGTTAAGTGCTTGCGGAACGTTTAATTCAAATGGGTAATCTTTCTTAAACACTTCTCTTACGCTCTTGGGCAGTTGCTCGTACATAACGAAGTTTTCGCTATCCGTTGTAAAGTATTGAATAGGAACTGACGTGCTATAAATCTTATATTCGACTACGGGGATTTCTTTATCGAACATACCGATTTTTTCGTAACGTCTTTCTTCGACTAGCGCATATCTCTTTCCGTCGCTACCTTTCTTAACGGTTTCCGTATAGAACGACAAGAACGATACCACTTTGCGTATATCCCCACGTGCTGTTACGTCGATATAGAACCTATCGGCTCTTAAACTATCAAGCCACAACTCGCCACCGCTTACGTTTAGTTTTAACAGCGAAAAACCGCCTGCATACGCATTTTTAATTGCGCTTTTAATTCTACCCTTTAAGTTCGTAGCAAGTGCAAAATCATTGCTTATAAAGTCTAGTGCTGAACCAACGCTTTTGCCGTTCTTCTCAATTCTTACAGTAGGCTTTCTAGCGTTAGCGAACATCAGATTTCCACCGAATACACTATCGGTAACTCTATCTACTAGCGTTGTACCGATATGAGTTGAGAGTAGCCCCATTGGTCCTGCGTGTACCCACGGCACGTGTCCGTCGTACCAACGCAACCATTCCCTTACCCAATTATTATAAAACGAGTAATAAGGCGACGGTATCATAGCGTAGAAGTCGTTATTGTTCGTCCATTGCCACAAGGATTGATTACTTACCGCTGATAACGAAGAACGCGGTTGCTCCACATTTATATTAGTCTTGTTTTCTTCCGCCATTATCTTCTCTTTCCTCCGAATATAATTTTTTTGCTATCAGCCCTAAAAGCGTTTCTATATTAGAAAGTGCTGCAAGTGTTTGCATACCCACGTTAAGACTACTACCGTAATAGTTCGTTTGTATGCGCTTGTGTCTTAACGCTTCGCTTATAGGCGCACGTCCTTCTACTCCGTGGCTTTTAGTGCTTACGTCGGATTTCTTGTTAAGTTCGGCATATTCTTCTTTTGACAAATCGACGTTATTTTCAAGTGCTTGTTTAATTTCGTTTTCCATTACTCGTATGCTCCTTGCCTTGTAGGCAAATATAAATTTTCAGGATTATTAAAAAAGACGTTAAGACCATAAGTCAAAGCGTCTGTGTAGTCGTTCGGTATACTAGGGTCAAGTTTATAGTCTTTCCAAGTTACCGACTCTAGTTGATATATAAGCGGTTCAGTATCCGCTGTTGTTGGTATAAACCGCCTTTGATAGAAATCGTGATAACCGCCAAAATCAACGATTTTAACAAGGTTTCTAGCAAAACAGTTATTTACTACCGAATTGTTGTTTATTATGTTTTTACCTGTAAAACCTTTAACGATATGATAGCCGTTGATATTGTATCGTAGTTGCGTAACAAGGTCAGCCGCTGCACAGTCAATAGCAAAATAACTCCCTACGCCTTCCGCTGTTATTCCGTACTTCTTGTCCATCTTATCAACGTATTCGGTTATAAGGTCTACTAACTGCGACGGCGCAAGAACAATACCCGTTTCGAGTGGGTTGTAATAAAACCGCTCTAAAACATACGCTTGCCCGTTGCTGTAAATCGCTATTGGTGTTATACCTGTGCTGTCGTGCGTTATCGCTCCGTCGCCACCCCATATTATATACTCAATTCGTTGATTCTTCGTTTCTTGTTGCCATTGACTAATAGGGATATAATGCTTATCACGCTTAAATTGTCCGTAAGCACCGCCTGCTAGGTCGTCTAGTTCCCCAAGATATAAGAACTTATACATCAAGGGATTGTACTTTCTTTCGTTCTCTATTTCTTCAAGTGTCGCAGGGGATAAATACTTCGCTATGCTCATATAGTTAGCGTCGATAAACTCGTAAACACCTGCATAACGATACTTGCGACAGTAAGCGTTCCACCAATGCGCCTTTACCATTTCAGGGTTACCCGACAAGATAACTTTGCTATCTATCGTACTGTCGATTGAACGGATAAAAGTTGCTACTGCTTGACGTAAGGATTGCTCGTCTTTTAACTGTTGTGTTTCGTCACATACGATAAGCGATATAGGGTTCAATCCCTTAAAGCCTTTACTTCTCGAATAGTCCGCTCCACCGATACCCTTGAAATAGATTGTACAACCTGCTTTTGTCTTAATCCGTAATGGCGATC
>JAZOUI010000310.1:0-5545 GCA_045658145.1 Pumilibacteraceae bacterium | reverse complement strand
TACTTTACGCTATACCGCGCGACAAAAAACAAAAAGAGCAAGTATTTCTACGACACCGTTCGTCACAAAGAACAAACCGTTGCGGACGTTTATCAAAGCAAAGCAAAAGCGCCCTCAAAGCTTGGCTCTGCTTACGCACGCTCAACCATGGCTGAGGACGAGAGAAAACGCACAAACGCACTCCCCTACGCCTCCACTCCGCACAATCCCGACACGTCCTGCGTTTACAAAGAAATCGCGGACGAAAAGCCTGCGCGCGTTGCTGATTTCTTAGTGGAAAAACCCGTACTTTCTACCGTATTTTTAGTACTACTTCTCACCCTGAACATACCCGTTATGTTAATCGTTGGCAATATATATCCGCCCGATAACGTGTTGTTTTACTTCTCGATAATACTCGTTTTCTTCGCAATTATTCCCACCTTTAACACGCTTTGCTACTTGTTTTTCAGACAGGGAAGTAAAAAACTGAGGGTAACGTTATGCGCCGTTTATACTTTTTGCAGTATTTTCTTAAACGCCGTATTCTTTGAGTACACCTTTAATTATTATACCCCATCCACCCTCGTCGTCTTAGCAATGCTGGGCGTAGGTACGATCTCGATAGTTCAGCTTTTCACACTCACCGACCACGATTATTTATCCGTTTCCGCACGAGTCACGTTGAAAGTTTCGTATACGTTTATAGAGTCTATCGTATTAGGTTTTTTAACCTACTTGTACCTCGTTGCAGAAACACATCAAGTCGCCATTCTGCTTTTGGTATGGTGGCAACTAATCTTCTTCTCGATATGTTGCACGCTAAAAGCGCCCTTGACAAAACAAGTCGTTAATTTTATTTACAAATAAACCATAAGGAAGAATAAAAAATGGAAGAACAAAGAAACAACGAACCAAACGAAAATAAAGCACCACCTACTTATCAAGAACTTCAGCGTGCTTGGGCGCAAAAGAATGCAAAACCTCAGCACGAATTAGTCAGCGACTATTACGAAACAGATTGCGGTGCGTCAAAAGCGTTAAAAATCCTCATTATCATCTACGGAGTAATGGCAGCATTTATATTTTTTGGATCTTTTACACCGCTAATCGGCGCTATTTTTGGAATGGCAATAATTAGTATCGTAACGCTAATAGCGATTATAACGCCCTTTCTTGATATTGCAATATTCGTTCTGTTCTTCTGTTCAAAACGAAAAAACTACTCTACCCTGTTTGCAATAGTCATCACCGCGCTGGTACTTAGCTGCTCGTTTGGAATAGCAGACGCGCTGATAGAATTGAGCGAAACGCTAATCTCCATCGCGAACGTACTGGATTTAATTTCCATTTTACTTTTCCCCTTTGCATTCGTGCCGTCAAACGACGAAGGACTGTCTTTTCGTAACTATATATCCAACGCAAAAGGCTATTATATCGTAGCGTCACTTTTCGTTTGCGTGATCTTAATATACTTTATTCCAAACGTAAGCTTCTCATCGATGGTTGCTTTTATCTCGCTCCCCCTGTACTTCTTGCTGTACTTAACGCTTTATCGCGCAACGAAGAACAAAACGAGCAAGCATTATTACACGCCGACGCGTTATCTAAAATAAGTATTCAATTAAAAACGGACTATCACGTGGTAGTCCGTTTTTTACTACGCGCGAAAAAGACAGCGATTACACAGATTGTAGAACTATATTTTTACTACAAACTATTGACTAAACACTATTTAGTTGCTATAATAGAGTTATGAATGAGAAAATAGGACAAACAATTAAAAATCTTCGTCAGAAAAAAGGGTGGACGCAAGCGGAGCTTGGGGAAAAGATAGGTTATTCCTTGCAAGCGGTATCCGCATGGGAAAGAGGACAAAACCGTCCTGATATTCAAGCGATACCCGTGCTATGCAAAATTTTCGAAATAACGAGCGATCAACTGCTTGGCATCGAGCCAGAGCAATCTTACCCTGACACTAGCGGCGCAAACGAATCGACTTTACCGCCCAGCGACAACAACGTGAAAAACGAATCGCCAAAAGTAAAGGAAAAAGCGCATTCGCTTATGCTGAAAATAATGATTTTCGCTTACTTTATCACGACGGGAATCATTATACTGCTGTCGACGATTAACATGGCGTTTATTCTTAAAGGATCAACTAACCATACTTTTTATAATTTCGTGTTACACTTACGTGACCTGCCCATGCTACTCGTAACCACGATTTTCATTGCCTTTTTCGTTACGAAGAAAAAGGGGAACGATATCCTGTTCTGGATAACTTTAGGTCTGTACGCGGCAAACTTAAGTTGTACGATTATAGCCAACAACTACGCTCATATAGTCGACCTGATATACAACGTAAACTCGCTCAGCGGCGTACTTTCAGCTAAAACGCAACTTATTATTTCTTATTTTGACGTCGCGTTTACGGTAGCTACTTACGCCTTGCTCCCTCTTGCGTTTGCGCATAAAAATGAAAACGCAGTAGGCGTATGGGCAAAACTAAAAAACTCCGTTTTGTATTACGTAGTTCTCGCTTTACTTATAATATCTGTCATCGTGCTATACACCACGACGGCCGTTTCCGTTATTTTCGTAATGCAAACGCTATTGTCCGCAATCCCAGTTGCGTTGACGTATCTTCTGTTCAGACTGACGAAAGATAACGAAACGACATTCTTTTCCAAAAATCCCGACGACAAAAACACGCCCGTACTTTCGCAAAGAATATTATTGCAGATTTTAATATCGTGTATTTTATTGATGCTTTTAGAAGGCGGTAAAGCTTATCCTTTATTGATTTTATACGATAGCTACACCGCGACGTTCGTATTTATCGCATTCGCGTTTATCCCTATCGCGTGCGTTGTTTGCTACTTCGTTTTTACAAGCGGAAATGCAAAACTGCGTATAGCGTTATGCGCCGTTTACGTAATTGCAGGGATTTACCTTGGCACTTTACTCGTCAATCCCCTTACTTATTATTCTCCGTATTTTTGGAATAGCCCGTGGATCTACGTATCGTTTTACGTCGTTTTGGGCGCGATATCCGTCGCTCAATTATTCACGATGCACGACAAACAAGCTTTACCCAAAAAGCAACTTTTTATAGCAAAAATTTGTTTAACGGCCGCAGAAGTACTTTTCGTGGCGTTAGTAGTTACGCTGACTTTCGTGCACAAGACGTACGACCAACAAATCATACCTATTTTCACTTACCTACAACTGATTTTCTTTATTCTTAACTGCGTAATCAAGCAACCCTGGATAAAGAGCACTCCCGTCGTGGACGTAGCCGTTTCGGTAAACGCGCCCGTGGTGGTAGGCACGGACGTAGCCGTTGCGGTCAATGCAACTACTAACGTTGACGCAGACGTAGAGGTTGACGTTAACGCTATGACCGAGCAACCGTCGCATAAACACACGAGAACTTCGTCCATTCTTTTACGAACTGTTATTTACATATTCGGCGTTATCTCTTTTCTGATAATGTTATTATTTACGCTTAAGAGTTATATTCCAAAATATACAACGTCGGCGCAATCGTTAGTGCATTACGGATCGTACGCTTTACTCGTTATAAACGCAATCATACTTTTGCAGTTCTTTTTGTTAAAGAAAAAAAGGTCGCCTATTTTCTTTTGGGTGTCAGCTGGAATATTGATTGCAACTTGCTTTTTCTTCCCTGCATGTATAGTTGAAGGACTAATATCGCTGTTTAGTGTTTACAGGGGAAAAATGCTTACTAATTCGTTATTTGCCATAACCGTTGTTTTGGATATAATAATATTGTTTTTCTTACCACTATCTTTTCTACAAAATAACGATAGTAAACACACTTTTGTAAATCACGTCAAAAATTCAGTAGTTTATTATATTATTCTTGCTGTTTTTGTTGTCGTTTTAGCCGTATTCCTCATACTTAAAACGCCCGTTTACACGCTGCTTATATATATTTATCCCACATTTAGCGTGTTATATTTGCTTTTGTTTGAACGGACGCAAGACAAAATTAAGAAAATCAAAATTGCTAATACGGTAGAAAATCAAACGGATGACTTACCAATTAAAAAGTCCGTGCTTTCTACAATCTTCTCGTTTTCTATATTATTAGTGGCATTTTTAGTAACTTTGATTTACCATCAAACTTATGTTTATCCTTACTATACCCCCGCGCACGTACACTTTATAACAATCTTAATTTTCACTACGCTGATACCTATTTTAAGCATTATTTGTTTCTTCATTTTTATCGGCGGAAACGCAAAACTGCGCATTACGTTGGGGATTATTATCACGGCGCTTTTATCATCACTATGCATTGCGCATTTCCAAAAAATATTATACATAAAGTTTACGGGAACATTTATAAATTATACTGGTGTCGCAATCTATTTTATCGGAATATTTACTGTGATTTTAACAACCACTCTTCCCGATAAAAAATGGTTACCAAAGCTGATAACTATTACGACAAAATCCGTGCTTATCCTCGCCGAAAGTTTAGCACTTCCACAAATGGTATGGTATTGCGGTTTAGCACTTTCACAAACCGTACTTGTCCTTACGTTGTGGCATATAGCTTACTTCGCTATACTTTGCATAATAAAACAACCCTGGCTGAAAGCATCCAAAAACAAAAAGCAAAAAGATCAATAAATAAGCAAAACGGGCTACAACGTGGTAGCCCGTTTTCTTTTTTGTGTTAAATTTTACTTTTGATTATTTCCGCTAATTTCATACCGATATGGATATGTCCGATAGGGGACGGATGCAACACGTCGGTAAGAAGATACCACGATTTATCACACAGTTCGTCGCCACTAACAATCGTCACGTTAGGATATTTACTTGCAGTTTCCGCGATCACTCTCGCAACCATTGCCTTTCCTTTAGGCCACCACTCCTCTCCACCACGAACGTCGCAAAACGCGGGGAACGGGAGCATAAAGAAAAGGGGCTTATCAGCAAAAGTAGTACATACTTTATCAATGAAGGGTACGATACGCTCGCGAACGTAAAACTCGGGGCGCGTGGACATATTCGTACCTATTTCAAAGTAGCCGATATCAAAAGTTTGCGAGCAAACGAAGTCGGTAATTTCAGGCTCGCAGAAACACGATCCACCTACGCCCTTGTTAGTAACGTCCGCGCCGATTTCACGCGCGCATACGCGAATATACTCCATATCTGCAAATGCACTACCCGAGCCGTGCGTAATGGAAGTGCCGTACGCAAACATTTTTAAGGGCGCACCGTCCTCTTTCGTGGGCGCAAAATACTGCCCGTCCACTTCTATTCCGTAAAATTCCGTTCTGTCCTGCAAGCAAATTCTCAAAAGGTCAGGATTATAGCGACCAATATCTTTGTCCTTAAAAATTTCATCCCAGCGCGCAGGCCTGTCAATTTCCACCACCGTTTTTTGGTCGGCAAAAAGGCGTACTCTCTTTTGGAAAAATTCGCCCCACGCAATTACCGTTTCGCTGTCGCGACAAGGCTTAAGCGTGACTTTGATTTTAGGCGCTTTCGTCACAAGACGGATTTCTACGGATGCAGTCTC
>JAZOUI010000309.1:0-4509 GCA_045658145.1 Pumilibacteraceae bacterium | reverse complement strand
CAACGCAAACTGATTAGTAAATATTCCCGCAACACCCGTGATAAGGAAGGTGGACAAAGTGGGGAAAATCAGCGGGAAAGTAATGCTAATAAATTCCCTAATACCCGTCGCGCCGTCAAGATGTGCCGACTCGACTATTTCTTGCGAAATACCACTCATTGCGTTGGAATACATTAGTACGCTAGTACCAAATCCCGACCAAATACAGAAGAACAATACTGTTCCGAATCTCGTATCCGGGTTTTCGATAAGTCCGCGTATTTCAATTCCAAACAAGTCTTTCCAAAGTTGGGGGATTGCCTGTTCCACAAAGAACTGGAACATTGCTACCATTACGATACCCGATACGATAGAAGGCATAAAGAGTAATACTCTAAATGCGCTACTACCCGGCATTTTTTTGTATATGTAATAGGAGAAAAACAACCCTAACGGCGTTCCGATAATAAGACTCAAGAAATATACAACTAGCGAGTTTTCCGCCGCTATAAGCAAGTTCTTGGAAGACGTCATATCTTGAAATGCCTGTATTATCTTATCAAACGTCCAAGTCGTCGTATTGTTTACGATATCGATATCTTGGAACGAAAGCAAAATCGAGTTGAAGTTAACTCCTATATAGAAAATGCAAAACTGCGCAACAGGCCAAATCATCATCAAACAATAGAAGATGAGATCCTTTTGACGACCTGTCAAAGGTTTCTTTACTTTTTGTGTTGTTGCCGTTGATTCCATTTTCATTTTCCTTTTTCTTTATAAATAATAATATACAGTGCCTTGGTTACCACAACGGACGAGTTAAAAGAAGTCGTCCGTGTGGCAATTCCTTTTCTTTATTTAAATAAGGCGAGAAAAATTAAGCAATAATGTTAGTCCAGTTTCTATCACGGTAGGTGTAAAGACCCTTGAAGTAATCTTCTGCCGTGATTACGTCAGACTCACCAAACGCCTTAGCAGCGTATTGAACGTCAAGACCTGCTACGTTAGACATAAACATATCAGCGAAGAACGATTGGTTGTTGATGTAGGTAGCGTTGGTAGAATAGGGATATACGATATCTGCTCTTTCTTTCATTTCTACAACCGATCTACCGAAAGAAGTAAGAGACTGCTTTTCAGTAGCGGACATAGTGTAGGTAAGAGCCTTGGGGGTATCGGTTACCTGAGTAAACTTAACAAGTTCGGAATCGGTGTGAAGGAACTTGATAAAGTCAAGAGCAACTTCTTGTTTCCAGCCAGTCATACCAGGCTTAATGAAGGTCATCGAGTAGATGTGGTCGTAAAGCGTAACGCCTTCGCCTACCTTATCAGCCGTTGCCTTGGGAAGGGGCATAATAGCGAAGTTACGATTCTTCTTAGATGCCTCTTGACCATAAGATACGGTCATATCTTCGAAAGTCTGGGTTGCTTCACTCTGCCACCAAATACCTTCTACAAGCATTGCTGCTTCCTTGGTAGCGCCGTCGAATGCTGCGTAAATGAAGTCGTCCTGTGCGTCCATGTGAGAGAACGCGGTGTTGAAACCGTTGCTGTTGTGATACTTACCACCGCTGTACTTGATAAGTTTTTCCATAAACTTAATAGCGTGATATTTACCAGCCTGACGAGTAAGTTCTTTACCAGTCTCATTGTTGATTACGGTATCTTGAGCATCGAATACGAATTCGCCGTTCTGGTTAATCGTACCAAGCGTCTCAGCAGTACCTTCGAGCGTGTAGTTGATCATCATTTGGTCAAGACCTTCGTAGTCAACTGCAAGCGAACGGTTAAGGTAGTTAAGGTAGTCAGCGTTGTTAGCACCGTTCCACATTACGGGCGTCTTACCTGCCTGAGCAATCCATTCGCAAAGTTGCCAGAACTGTTCGTACGTTGCGGGAAGACCGTCGTCGTAAGTTCCCGTCTGTCCGTCGGGACCAGCAGATCTTTCTTCGTCAGCCGTGTAAATGAACTGGTCTGCAAGATCATCAGAAAGGGGATTAGCGGTGAAGTAGTACTTGTTCTGTTCGAACATATCTACGTTGTACATAAGTCCACCGTAACCAGCGTAGTGAGGGATACCATAGTAATGAGTACCATCTTCTTCAACTACACCGTAGTAGTTTTTCTGCTCTGCGGTAAGTTTGGACTCAATGGTCGTGCCGGCAGGATCGCCGTACGCGCCAAGATCAGCGGTAACTGCTGCGGTCATATCGCCAAGTACGCCTCTGTTCTTAAGCGTGTAGTAGTACGCGTATTCAGTAAAGAATACTTCGTCTCTACCGTCAACGATAGACGAGGAAAGCGCTTCTACGCCCGTCTTTTGTGCGTTGATATAAACCTGAATACCTTTCTTACCAGGTTCATACACATCATCCTTGTGCAATTCTTCGTAACGAAGTTTTGCCTGTTCAAGCCATGCCGAGCCGTAACCACCGTTGAAGTTGAATACGTACAACTGCGAACGCGTGACGTCGATTTGTTCTTCATTGCCGGGGTCGGTGGGTGCACAACCTACGAACAAAGAGAAACACATCATTACGGCAAGAACACTTGCCAATACTTTTTTGAGTGTTTTTTTCATAAAAATACTCTCTCCTTATAAAAAATTTTTTTGTTTATGTACATCTGCCACATAGGCAGTTTGTAGCCTTTGTTAATAACTTTTGTCAAAAACAGACATTTGCGTTAGTCTTGTTTTTCGATTTCAGCAATCGCTTGATTGCACTCGGCAATCTTTTTCATCGCCTTTTCGCTGAACTTGGGCGAACGGTCGTAGTTATACAATCCGTTTTGCTCTTGTTCAATGTCGTAAAGTTGCGTATAGCAGAAACCACTTACCTTTTTGCAATCAATAAGTTGTTTCGTAAGCGCGATATAACCTTCCACGAATTCTTCTTCGCTACTAGACGCGCGATATCCCCAACCTTTGCCGTCGGTTGCATAAGATACGCCACCGTATTCGCTATAATTGATAGGCTGACCAGGCGTATAAGGAATATTTTCTTCATACCAGTCGGGCGCAAAAGTAAGGTCGGTCGTGATCTCATCACGCTCGTCAAGCGCCTTGAGATGCGCGCGAAGTCTATCGGGATCGTGATAGCAATGAAGGTCAAATAGGTCGGTAGCGTGACCGTGATATCCACCACTTACGTCAACAACGGGACGGGTAGGATCGACTGCTTTCGTCGTAGCGTAAATGCTGTCGATAAAGCGAACGTCACGCACTTTTCTCTTGTCTTTAAGGTTTTCCCACGTCTCGTTAAGCGGACACCAAGTTACGATACAGGGGTGGTTGAAATCGCGTTCCATACTAGCAACCCACTCGCCCGTTACGTCGCCAAGCGCCTCAAGGTCTTCGTAATTAACGCCCCAACTGGGATATTCGCCCCAAACCATATAGCCGAGTTTATCAGCGTGGTAAAGGAAACGAGGCTCGAATACTTTTTGGTGAAGTCTTGCACCGTTAAATCCAAGTTTAAAGCCGATTTTAATGTCTTTTACGAGCGCATCGTCGCTGGTAGCGGTATAAATTCCGTCGGGATAAAATCCTTGGTCAAGCACTAAACGCTGATATACGCACTCGTCGTTTAGCATAAACTTCATACCGTCGTAACGAACTTCGCGAAGTCCGAAATAACTGTTTACAACGTCGTCGCCGTATTTAATCGTTACGTCGTAAAGTCTGCCGTTACCCACTTCCCAAAGATGCTTTTCAGAAAGAGGAATGTGCAAAGTGTTCTTATACTTCACGTCACGCTTTGCTCTGCCCACTTCTTTTCCTTCGTAACTTACGATAACTTCTACTTCGCCGTCACCTTCTACGCATACCTGCGCGTCCACGCTTACCGCGTGAATATCGGGGAAGAATTTTACAAAGCGGATATAATCCTTAGGCGTTTTTTCAAGCCATACGGACTGCCAAATACCCGTCGTTCTCGTATAGAAACAGCCGTGAGATTCCAAAATATCCGACTGCTTACCCGTGGGTTGATTTCCCTTCGTATCATCAAAAACGTTTACCTGAATTTTGTTTTCGCCGTCCTTAACGAAAGGTGCGATATCAAACGCGAAAGGAACGTATCCGCCACGGTGCTTGCCTACAAGTTCGCCGTTTACGTAAACGTGCGCCTCGTAATCAACTGCGCCGAAGTTAAGAAAAAGTCTTTCGTTTTCACTCGGCTTTTCAAGTGAAAGCGTTTTCATATATCTGCACTCGGGAATAAAATCCGTGTATGCCACTCCCGATGCTTTTGATTCGGGACAAAACGGCACTTCAATATCCATAACGCCCTTGCCAGGAATTGCGATTTGCCAAGTTCCGTTAAGGCATTTGAACTCGTTACGTGCAAATTGTGGATTGTTATGCTCTGGTCTATGCATTTATCAGTTTCTCCTTGTTTTTTGTCACGACGAAAGAAAAATCGCGCACGATTTTTCGCTACCATTTTCCTTTCTTTTCTTGTTTTTTCTGCTTTTGGGGGCACTCCGCCCTTATATATTTATTCTATGTGTATATTTTAGCATACATTT
>JAZOUI010000308.1:0-2549 GCA_045658145.1 Pumilibacteraceae bacterium | reverse complement strand
ACATGGCTACGATCCGACTTGAAAAAGGTGGAAGGAGCTATGCTAAGCGAGCCGTGTATTTACTTATGTCGTCATCTTGACGAAAAGGGAGTAATAGACTCGTTTACTTGTATAAACGCGGTGATGAGACCGTGGGTGCTAGACGTGTTTTGCGAT
Source organism: Pumilibacteraceae bacterium (assembly GCA_045658145.1). GTDB lineage: Bacteria > Bacillota > Clostridia > Christensenellales > Pumilibacteraceae > UBA10677. The sequence continues at coordinate 2,393 of JAZOUI010000308.1, read as the reverse complement.
AGGAAAAGCGCGACAAAGCATTTTAAGGAATACACCTTTTCACAGCGTCTTAAAAAAGGTAAATTGTTTTGCGCCCTTGTCTCGCCTTTTGTGGGGTGGGGCTATTCGGCAATAGTAAAATCAGCGCGCGGAATTCCCGTGTATCGTGGTGAAAAATCTTCGCAGTCAGTTAGCACGATAAAAAAGAGCGTTCGGGCATTAGAAGAAGGAGACAATTTGCTCATTTATTCGGACGTTGATTATGCAGACAAGAGTGATTGTTCGACGGGCGAAATATATACGGGGTTTAGGCTAGTGGATAAAATGTATTACCGACGGAATAAAAAGCACGTTCCGCTTGTGCCCGTGTATATAGGCGAAAATAAGGTGGTTATTCACGAGCCGTTAACGATAGGCGAAAATGAAAGTGAAGTGATCGAAAAAATTAGGTATAATATATATAATGAAATATAAACGGAGCATTACGTTGTGCCCCGTTTGTTTATTTTTAGGATAAAAGAAAAAAAATTATAAAATATCTAAAAAAGTATTGACAATAGCAAAAAAGGGTGTTATACTTTACGAAACATAAAAATTCTAATTCGCAAACTAACTTCCTATGGATGGAAAGTGAGGAAAGAGTTATGAAAAACAAGAGAAGCGTCCTTGGACGAACATACCCGTATTTCAAAGAATCAATGCCGGCAATATGTGTGGGCTTGGTTCTTCTTTTATTGTTTCAGTTTATCTCTGCGCTGATACCGCAAGTACCGCAACTGATAATCGATAGGGTGCTAAACCCCGTTATGGGCGTTGACCCCGTGTATAGCGAAAACAACGCGTTTACTTTCTTGCTTAACGGTTACGCGAGTGACGACTACGTAGGGATGCTTACGCTACTTATCGCGGTGTTACTTGGGCTTAACGTACTTCGCTATATCGCGCATTACGTCCGCTGGAACGTCACGCATCCATCTACGTTCAAGGGCGAAAACAGACTGACTCAGTACGCGTTTGGCAAAATGCTCCGCCAAAGTCCGTTGGTTCTCAACGATTATACGAGTGGAGACCTATTAAACATCACGGCGTACGACGCTATTAATATAAAGGAATTGTATCAGTCGCAAGTACCACACTTAGGTGACTGCATAGTGTCCATAATTTTTTCGCTTATCTTTTTGATAGGCATTAGCCCCTTGCTCGTGATCGTGCCCGTTGTGACCGGACTTATCACAATGCTTATCGCGAGAGGATATCACAAACTTTTAAAAGACAAGTACGAAAAAATTCGTCAAGCAAACGTTGCGCTTAACACCACCGTTCAGGAAAATATCAACGGTGTGCGCGTGGTAAGAAGTTTTTCTACTGAAAAAGAAGAACTTGAACGCTTTGAGAAAAAGAACGTAGGCTTTCGCGACGCATACGTGGAAATGGCAAAAACGACCTCAAAATATTCAATGATTTTCACGCTTTTGGGTGAGGCGGTCGGACTTTTGTCAATGATAGTTGCAATTTTGATTGCCTTTTACGGACACCTTAGCGTGGGCGAGTTCGCAACCTATATGTCGTACTGTTTGGCAATCAACGGTAGAATTATTTCGATTGCGACGTTCGTGGGCGGAATTCAAAACGGTGTAATTCGCGCAAATCGTTACTTCGAGTTTGCTGACCGTGAAGAGCCAGTTAGCGAAATTAAGGATGCAAAACCTGTTCCTGTTAAACCCAACATTACTTTTAAGGGCGTAAGTATGCGCTTTCCTAACAACCTCGCGCTTGACAACGTCGATATTGATATTCCTTACGGCAAAAAAGTGGGAATTATGGGCGAGACGGGCTCGGGCAAGTCGGTAGTTATGAAACTTATGTGTCGTCTTTACGACGCTACTGACGGACAAATTCTTATTGACGGCGAAGATTTAAGAAATTACAAACTTGAAGAAGTGCGCGAGCGTTTTTCCTTCGTTATGCAGGACGTTTTCCTTTTCTCTGACACGGTAGCTAACAACATAGCATTTTACGACGAAAGCGTACCGCGCGAAGAGGTGGAGCGTTGTGCTAGGCTTGCGTGCGTGGATAGGTTTATTCCCCTTCTTTCCGACGGCTACGAAACGGTAGTGGGCGAAAAGGGATTAGGACTTAGTGGTGGACAAAAACAGCGTGTTTCTATCGCGAGAGCGTTACTTAAAGACGCGCCCGTAATTCTTCTTGACGACTGTACTAGCGCGCTTGACTATGCGACCGAAACTCAGATTGAGAAAAACCTTAACGAGTATTATGGAGATAGAACGATAATAACTTGTTCACACCGTGCAGGCGCAGTTAAAAACTGCGACGAGATTTTGTACTTTGAAAACGGCGTTATCGTTGAGCGTGGTACTCACCATGAGCTTATGCAAATGGGCGGAAGATATGCG
>JAZOUI010000307.1:0-1827 GCA_045658145.1 Pumilibacteraceae bacterium | reverse complement strand
ATGGCATTGGATTAGCGGTGCTACTTGGAACGAAAACGGTGGCTTTATGGGAACGCTTGACGGACGTGGACATTATATTTCTGGTCTTACTGTAAGTGGACCTTCAGGTATGTTTGGGTGTCTTAACAAAGTTGCCGTGATTAAAGATATTGCCTTCCTTCACGCAAAAACTTCTAACAGTAGCGGTTTCTTTGCGCAAGTGGGTAGCGGATTGTTTGAAAACGTATACCTTCAACTTGACGAAGTGCACGGTGGAAATTCTATGAACGGACGTGGAATTTTCTGGACGGATAGCGGAGCAAATGGAACTATTAGAAATTGTTTCGTTGATGCATCGCAAGTTGATGATGATATTAAAACAAATGGAGACGGTTATAGACTTTTAGGTAGATTTGGAGACGGCGTAAAACTTGACGGCGTAATCGTTATCACGCAGGGCGGTACGTCTATTCCTACTGGATATACTGGCTCGACAGAAAGAGTTTACGAGTATGATACCAGAGTGGATATGATGAGCGCGACCGACTGGTGGACGGAATTTGCAACCTGGGATAACACGTTGTGGACTACCGATAACGATAATCTTCCTATTGCGGCATGCGCATACGACACGTCTGTTGACAGTTCTGAAATAACGACTGAAAAGTATTTTGACCTAAAATCTACGGCACTTACTCAAACGTTGAAGTTAAATAAACAAATTGAGGGCACCGTTCAGAGCGTTAAATATTTGAGTAAGGATCTTACTAACAGCGTTACGATCCAGGGAGATAAAGTAACGGTTAGCAAGGACGTAATAAACGAACTTGGTAATGGAACGTATAATTTATCCGTTTTGACAGACGAAAAGAAATATTCTAACGTTAAAATCAAGATCGCAATTGTAATTACTACGGCTGAAGAACTTATCAATCATAGAAATTATGCAAAATCTGTGGTTACGAGTGAATGGGATATTTGGGGAACAATAACTACTGCGCCTACGTACGATGGATTATTTGTTCTTGGTAACAATATTGACCTTGGCGAGAGTGACGTTATTAGTGGTTGCACTTCGTCGGGTGGCGAAAGTGGAGAATATCGCGCTTGGGATTCGCCAACAATAGGTTATGGTTTTGGTGGAACTTTTGACGGACAAGGTTACGTAATTTACGGTGGCGTTTATGGACAGGGTGGCTTGTTTGGCCAGCTTGGCGTTAACGGCGTAGTTAAAAACGTGGCGTTTGTTGATGCAAAGGTCACGGGAACGAGTAAGCGTTCCGTAATAATCGGTCATACCATTTGGGGAAAACTTGAAAACGTGTTATTCGATATTGCAGAGTACGAACGTTATGGATCGGAATTAGCGCCCATAGCAATGGCTATAGGTAATAGAGCGCAACTTCAAAACGTTATAACGTATAATAATGCTACGAATATTACCAAGGAAAACTGTGGATCGATGGCGGCGTTTATTGATCACTCGATAGGTACGATTAGCGTTGTTGAAAACGTTTTCGTGTTCTCGACCTATTATGCAAGTAAGAACGGAACGAGAATTCCTGAGATAGAAGTAGGTTCGCGTTCGCTTGGCACAACGATTAAACAGGCAGAAATCGACGTGGATGCATTTGATTCTACCATTTGGGATATGTCGGGCGACAAGGCGAAATTTGTAAAGGATACGAAGTAAAATACAATATTTTTTACATAAAATAAAAATTTTAAAAAATTGGAAAAACACAAAACGGCGCATAACGTTATGCGCCGTTTTGTTATTATATGCGATAAAACGAACGCTATTTTATACAAAAATCAAAAAAATCTTGTTTTATTCAATAAAATATG
>JAZOUI010000306.1:0-5372 GCA_045658145.1 Pumilibacteraceae bacterium | reverse complement strand
ATTTTGGACGAGCCTACCGTTGGTCTTGATATTATGGCGGTGGAGGAACTTAAGAAAATGATGCGCGAGTACGCCGACCACGGAAAAACCGTGTTCATTACTTCGCATAATATTGAACTAGTTGCTAGACTTTGCGACCGTGTTGCGATTATCAATAAAGGTAAGGTCGCTGCACTTTACGACCTTAACCGTGAACCGAATAGAAGAATTCAACTTTCTAAAATCTTTATGGACGTGTATAGGAATAATTAATGCTCACATTACTTGTAAAAGATTTCAAATTGATGTTTATCAAGGAAAAAAGCGTTTCGAAAAGAATCGTTTCCGCCATTTTTTCGCTGTTATTTTTAGCAGCGTTTTTGGTCGTAGAAATTTTTCTTTTTACAGCAATCCTTAATAAGATCAAGAATTTTACAGGTGCTGCGCCCGCATTTATGACGTTGTTTTTGTTCGTTATATCTATGCTTATGATTATAATGTCAGTTTTTCAAGCAAAAAAACTCTTTTTTGATGAGAAAGATATCGAGCAACTTTCGTCTTATCCTGTTTCTAACAGTCAAATTATTCTATCAAAATTACTATTTTTGTTTCTTTTGCATTACGCTACGTCCTTTATTTTTGTATATCCGTTGTTTATAGCGTATGCAAGTATTTTTCCTAAAGGACTTTTGTTCTATTATATTGCGTTGTTCTATCCCGTTTTGACTTTCATTTTTGAAATGGGAGTAGCGCTAATTTTGGTATACCCGGTTAAATTAATTTTGCAATGGTTCAAAAAACACGTAATTTTTGAGTTTATTGCAATCGTTGTTATTTTGCTTGGTGTAACTTATTTGTATTCGCAAGTGCTTAACGTGTTTATTTCACTTGTTGCAAACAATAACATAAATTCGCTTTTTAATGCTGAAACTATTGCAGGATTTATTCAATTCCGTGCAAATGCATTGCCTATTAATTTCTTGTCCGACGTTTTTCTTGCAGGTAGTACGTCCGCTGTACTTCCATATCTTTGTATAACGCTAGGTATTTTCATTTTGGGTGTTTCGCTTACGATTTTTGCTTTTCATTACGTTCGTAGCGTTTCTTATACGGCAAAGAGTAAAACAAAGAAAAGAGAGTATAAAAAACACTCAGTTACTTATGCGCTCGTAAAAAAAGAAGTGTCTTTACTTGTAAAAGATAGCGATTATATTTTCTCGTTTACGGGCTTATTAATTATACAGCCGTTTTTGTTGTATTTAGTTATTTCGGCAATAAACGTAATTTTCAATTCGGGTACGTTTAGATACTATTTGATTTTAGTGCCTAACTTTATAGGTATTATTGACGTGCTTATTATAATGATGTTTACGCTAATTATCAATCAGGGCGCAAACAGATATATTTCAATGGAAAAGCACACAATAAAAAATATGAAAACAATTCCCGTAAGTTTTCGTAAACAATTGACAATTAAGATGATGATTCCGTTTAGTTTGTCTTTTGTTTCTCTTTTAATTTCATTACTTGTGTTGTTATTTACTTCAGTAATTTCAATTAGCGCATTTGTAGGTACACTTGTTTTAAGCACGCTTGTTTTATTTATTTTTGATTTAATTTCTATGCGTGAAGAATTAAATATTCGCCATAACAAACCCCGTTCGGCTACACTTTCAACGGTATTTTCGTACGTATTGCCGTTTGCATACGTAATCCTTGGCTTTGTGTTGTCAATTTTTGATTTGAACATCTGGCTTATTTATCTTATGGGCGTAGTGCTTTTTGTTGTGCTTGGGCTTCCGCATGCAATGTATATTCAAAAGAATATCGGCAGTCTATTTTTGGATTTGGAGGCAGTAAACTAATGAAGAAAAAGAACTTAATTATATTACTGCTAATGCCATTTTTGATAGCGACGCTTTGTATAGCAACGGTAAATACGACCTTTCATATCGTTGACGTAGATATTACTGGTATCAGATGGACTTACGGCGACCGTGTGCCTTTCAAACTTTCGGAAAAACTCGTTCAACTTAATGCCGTTGCAATCACGCAAAAAAATACGACGATAGGCGAGGGCAACGACCTTATTTGGACACTTAGAAACAAGGACGGCAGCGATAGTGAAGTGTATGCTGAAATAGTTCAGCAAAACAATAAGTATTATCTTAAAACGGTAAAAGAAGGCGAAGTAATTATTACGTGCTCTAACCGTAATGGTAACGTGTCAAAATCTATGACAGGCGTAATTTTTGATAAGGCAGTATTGCTTGTCCAACCAACAATCACGGGATCACAAGATAAAATTGACCCAAATACTTATTATGGTCAATATGATTTAAGCGACGGCAAAAAAGTACCTGCTAGCATTGACATTGAAATTACGGCTATTCCGTCTACAATTCTAGACACTATTAAAATTAGGAACGAAAAGAACCTTACTGTAGACGTAGAAAATTCAAAAATAAATATAACTGGTACTGGAGATGCGACTTTTACGTTGTATTGTGATGATCCTAGCATTACCGACGTTGAAATTAGCGATTCGTTCTCTTGTAAAGTTGTTCCTGACGGTGTAAACGTTTACACTTATTCGGATTTGCTTGATTGTACAAATCGCTCGGAAGAAGGCGAAATCGTTGTTTTGCGCAAATCTTTTGAGTCGTATCAAAATGCTTACGTTTTAGGGGGAAACGAAAAACCTTCGCTTGTTAACGGTAAGCCTGTTCCCGTTGAAAATAACGTTACTTGTTTTGGTAACTATAATCCGTCGGCTGGAAAATGCATATTCTATTTAGAAAATAAAGAATATTGCACTATGAAAACCACTTACAATAGTGAATTCATTGACGGCTGGAACATTTTTGCGGAAAATAGTAACAACAAGTACTCTAAAGTTGATGCGAACATTTTAATCGGATTACGAGTAAGAAAGGATTTCTATGGAAATGGCTACAAACTTAACTTCCATAATTTAACGTATCCATCTACTCATCGTGATATCGGAGAGCCTGGTAATTCTATTAGTGTTCCTGCTCTTGCTGATACGGATAGATTTAGGGGGACTTTGCCTTTCTATACGTTAGGTGATCCTAACAAAGAACCTCTTATTTCTGCGCTCGGTCAGGATAACGTCGGTATGCTTATTGAGGGCAACGGCATATTGGTTAATGACGTAAACGTTCGTAGTTGTGATTTTGGTAATATGATTGAAACGCTTGATACCGTAGGCACAACTATTGAAATTATGGGCGATAACGTTAGAATTTTTAATTCTAGATTTTCTAACGGTAGAAACGTAATGCGCAGTTTCTCGAATAAGAACTTAATCGTATCAAACTGTTTGCTTAGTTATTCGCGTAATTTCTTGTTCTTGACTGGTTCAAACGAGTATTTTAACGTTGATGATGATACAGTTCACACCTTTACAACAGGCGAAACGCAAACGATAAAAGATTTCTTATCTCCGAACGCATCGGGTGATAAAGTGCTAAGTAACTTCTTAACGCTTAATACTTCAGATAGTGAAACGATCAATACTTACAGAGAAACGTTGCTTTCAATGCAAAAAGCGCTCGATTATTGCAAGGACAGACAAGAAGATTTTGTCGGTGACACGATTATTGAAGACACGTTATTCTATAAGGGGGGCATTTCTGCCATTTGTGTAGAAAGTTTATTTAACGGACCTTTCCTTTATAATTCAGCGCCTTCATCAATCTCCGATCTTTTATCATTAAAAGGCGAGGGTGGAGAGCCTATAATTCCCTATAAAGCAATGGGCGTTTCGGGTATTTCTCATCCTGTTAAAGTTAGCATTAAGGGTAAAACAAAATTTTTAGGCTTTAAAACAATAAACGATTATGATTTAAGCGGTATGATTGATGAAAATATGTCGCAAGTTGCATCAGATACCGGACAGTATGACGGTGTAATAAGCATTGATCAAATTTTCCCGCTTAAAACATATTTGATTAAAGAGGCTAATAGCGCAGGTTCAGCATTTAGTCGCGATGGAAAGACTTATTACAATATACCTATTGCAATTTACGGTGGTGGATATAATCTTTCGACGGTTGAAATTGACGATCAAAATCTTATCGACAATTTTACTGATGAATTTAAGGTAGATTTACTTACTGCATATTTGAAGCTTAAGTCTGGATCGGATTTAGGCGTTATTAAAAATATGATTGTGCGTATGGTTACTGCTGTAACGGGCTTTGAGCCGTTTAGGTTTAGAGCAATAAAAGGTGGATATTTATTTGATGAGACACCTAAAAATATTGATTTAGAGACAAACGCAAAGGAGTTTGAATTATGAAAAAAATATTCAAAGGATTATGCTTGCTATTAGCGACTGTCTTAGTGGTTGCTTGTACTGCTTGTAGTGGCTTTTTTGGCGAAGAAAGCATAATTATTTCTTCGGTAACAACTAAAACGCTAGAAGACGGCAGTACTGAACTAACAATTACTTATGAAAATGAAGATAAATCGCCTGACGTTATTATTATTCCTAAGGGCGATCAAGGCGATAAGGGTGATATCGGTATCGGCATAAAGGATATTTTGCACGAGACTAATGCTAATGGTAACGTTGATATTACGATAAAATATACCGATGACTCTATTCCTGATGAAGTATTTGAAGTTCAGCGCGGTGTTACTATTGTTGGAGTAGAACCTACTAATGAAGGTAAAAGTTTGAAAATTACTTTCAATAATGGCGAAAGCGCTACGTTTGATCTTCCCGAAGGTAGAGAAGGTAAGCCGGGTATGGGTATCAAGAGTTACTTGGTTAACGATAAACCGCAAAACCCAGCACTTACCGCGTCAATTTTGTTCAATATGGACGATGGTACTAGTATTACCATTGATATTCCTAAGGGCGAGGCTGGTCGTGGCATTGAATCGATGACGGGTGTAACGACCGAAACTAACTACATTATCAAAGTAAAATATACGGGTGACGATAAAATTTATGATATAACTTTTGACCGTCCCACCGAACCAAATCGTTGGTATTATGATGGCTGTGAGCCTTGGTTTAGTTCAAAAATTGCGAAAGCAGTAATCGGTGATTATTTCTTTGATACGGCTCATAACGACATTTATTTGTACGAAAAGGAAAGTGGTTGGACTTGTATTGTTGATTACCACGACGATGAACAAACTTATAACATTACGTTTGACCTTAACGATAACGATGGTGGCGCAACTAAAGCAGCAATGCCTTCTGGTTCGTTAAAAGAATATACGGTGAATAGAGGAACGTATTTTACGGACAATGGCTATGATATTCCTATTCCAACTAGAACAGGCTATACGTTTAGTGGTTGGTGTACTAGTAAAGTTGTTTCTCCCGTAACAGGTTTCTTTACTTCGCTTACGCC
>JAZOUI010000305.1:0-6931 GCA_045658145.1 Pumilibacteraceae bacterium | reverse complement strand
AAACCCAGCAAAACATCCAAAAAATCGTAGTTTTCATATCTAAAGACTACGGGAGGCGTACCTCCAAACAACGAAAAGAGCGGCTGAAAAAAGTTCATATCCCCAACGATTGCAAAAAGGTACGCGCCTAAATTTTTGACGGAATGGACGATATAACTGTCCACGAAACACGCCTCTCCCTGCGACAATACAATTTTCTCTCCGTTAATACAAACTTCTTGACTGCCGTCAACGCAAAACAACAGTTCTACCGCGCTATGAAAATGCGCTAGCGTTTCTCTAGTCTTTTTTACTTTATTAAAATAAAAGTAATTATGATTTTCGGAAGTGATTTCGTAAAAACTCATTTTTCTTCTCTCCGCTAATAAGCATAACACAACTCGAAAAAAAGGTCAACGCAACTGATACCGTTATGCCAAAAAAAGATATTTTTACCTATTGCGCAACCCAAAAGCGCGGCTCTAAACACCAAATAAAATTTATGTCGCCACGCTCAAACCGTGTACTCTTTTTAATGAAAAAACGCGCTTATTTTCTCTACTTTTTATCACAAAAACACGCCGTTATTTTCGCGCTAAAAATTTTAAACTTTTTTGCATTTATCTATTGACAAGGGCGTAAAAGCGTGATAAAATTAAGGTAATTTTTTAAGAACTACTAAAGGGACAATGCCATGAAAAAATATTATCTTACTGCCGACGGGGGCGGTAGCAAACTCAAAGTCTTTTTGTACGACGACGAGTTCAATATTGTGCGCACGGGGCGTGTAGAAGGCGTAAATACCTTATATAAGCCTATAGAAACGGTACGCGCGAATATTGAAAAAATGATGACGGAAATGCTTTGTGGCGACGACGAGCACGAGCCTATTACTCATATCGACGGAGCGAGTTTGTGCATGGGTGGACGCGACATTATGGTAAGCGCCATCCAAAAACACGCGACCATAGAAGACGTTACTAGTGTGTGGGAAGCCGAATCAGGTATGGCTGCCGCGCTTAAGAAAAACGGCGTGGTTTCGCTGTCTGGTACGGGATCAAACGCTATGTTTATACAAGACTACGAAATGCTTACTTCCATAGGTGGTTATGGTCCACTTCTTGGCGACGAAGGTAGTGGTTACGATATCGGCTTACGCGCGTTAAAATCAGCGCTCTACTCGTTCGACGGGCGCAAAAACAAAACTTTGCTTTACGATATAATCATCGAAGGGTTAAATATTAAATCGCCTACGGACATGATATGGCGATTGTCCAACAATCCCGAAACACGTCAAGAAGTTGCTTACGTTGCTAAACTTTGCGCAAAGGCTGCGAACTTAGGCGATCCTGTTGCATTAAAAATATACGAAAAAGCAGGTATGGAACTTTTCCGTCAAACGCGCGCCGTTATTTATAAGCATTTCAAGGAATGGGACGGCACGGTAGTTATCACAGGTGGCGCGTGGAAAGGTTGCGAGCGCATGTTCGAAACGTTTAAGAGTAAACTAGAAACGCATTATCCGCAAGCGCAAGTTTTCGAGCCTATTTTCGAGCCCGTTGCAGGCGCTGCGATATGTTACTGGTCCAAAAAAGGCATGGATTTAAACGAACTAGGCGAAAGACTGAAGGAAACTTTTAAGCCTTACTTATACACAACTTGTTATAGAAAATAATTTTAAGGAGAAATTATGAGCGTTATCAACAAATATTACGACCGCATAAATGAAATTATGGCGGAAGTTTGGGACAAAGAAAAAGACAATATGGAAAAAGCGGCTAAAGTTATTGCGGACGCTAACGAAAATCACCGTTCGGTTTTCGGATTCGGTTGCAACCACGCCGGACTTATCACGCTAGAACTTTTTTATCGCACAGGCGGTATGGTTACGATAAATCCCATTCGCGCGCCTGGTATGATGCTAGAACTTTCTCCCCCTACTATGACGAGTGAAATGGAGCGCATCCCCGGTTACGGCAAGATTATTCTCAATAACGAACCCGTAAAGGCAGGCGACGTTATCATAATCCACTCCGTTTCGGGCAGAAACGCCGTTACTATCGATATGGCTGAGTGCGCGCGTGAAAAGGGTATGACGGTTATCGTCGTAACGAATATGAACACGGCTACGAGCGTTACTTCTCGTCATCCGTCGGGCAAAATGCTACACGACTTTGCGGACATTTTGATTAACAATCACGGTGATCGTGGCGACGCTACTATAAAACTTGAGGGCTTTGAACAAAAAATCGCGTCTTCTTCTACCGTAGTGGGCGCAGCGATACTTAACGCTGTAACTGCACGCGCGTCCGAGATTTTGTGTGAAAAAGGTATTCAGCCCCCTGTGTTTATGTCGGGCAATATCGACGGTGGCGACGCTTATAACAAAGCGGTTATTGCCGAGCACAAAGACAACATTTTCTATATGTAATCACGGGGTACGTCCCCTTCTATTTTAATTTTTAAGGAGAAAAATTATGCTTATTGACAGATATCACAAGGCAGTTGACGAACTGCTTGAAAAGGTTAGAACTACTCAATGGGACAACATCCAAAAGGCTGGCGAACTCGTTGCAAACGCCGTTGAGACGGGACACAAAGTTTATTTAAGCCAAATCGTTCACGGCATTGAAATGGACCTTATTTACCGTGGTGGTGGACCTATCTTCTACAAGCAATACAAAAAGGACGAAACCGAACTTAAAGCAGGCGACGTACTTTTCCTTTCTTCCGTTTCGGGCAGAAGTAAAGGCGTTGTTGATCTTGCTTGGGATTGCGTAAACAAGGGAATTATCGTAATCGCGTTTACGAGTATGGTTTACGCTAGCGCCGTTGACCCCGTGCACGAATCAGGCAAGAAGTTGCACGAAATTGCAACGCTTACTCTTGATAACTGCGCCCCCGCTGCCGAGGCTATGCTCGAAGTTGAAGGCATCGAGGCGCATTTTGCCGCAGCATCTGGTATCGCATCCGACTACATTATGTGGAGTTTAACTAGCGTTTGCGTAGAAAAAATGCTTGCAGACGGCTTTACTCCCGGCATCTTAAAGAGCGCAAACTATCCGGGCGGAAACGACTATAACAAAACGATTATCGAGCCACACTACGACGAGTTTGGTTGGTAATATGAACGAAGAAAAAATTGTTCAAGCAGAAAACATCGAAGATAAAAACTTTGATTTTTGCATAACTAATCCTAAATGGCAAAAAATTTTCTTTATCGTTTTCACCATCATAGGAATTTCTTTTGACGTCGGTATGTGCATACTCTTTTTGTGCGTACCTACCGAAGTAGGCAATTTTCTCGCCTCTCTTAGCGTGGGTGCAATTTTCATAATTCTTGGCGTTTTCGGGCTATACGTTTGCAAAAAAGAAAAGTTTGTATTTAAGGACGGCTTATTCACTTACGTCAAAGTCTTTGGTAAAGCACAATCAGCGCGCGTAGAAGATATTTCTTGCGTGGCGCTATTGAGTAGCGGGTTTATGAAAATCGTATTCTACGGACACGATAAAAAAGTCCTTATTAGTTTTATGGACACGGGAACGGCTATTAAGTCAGGTGAATTATCAAGGGCGTTAGACGCTTACGCTATTCCATTTTTGTTAAGATAATACAATAAAATAGTAAAAACCACGCATACCGTTATGCGTGGTTTTTGTTTTCATTTGTTTTTTAATTTATTAAACGTACTCTTCGTCAAACTATTTTATTCTTAAATCTATCCAGTCTATGACGTATTGATACTGGTCTTCGAACAAGTTTTCGCGTTCAGGAACGTAACCCTTCGATCCACCTTCGACGTAATCGCCATACCACAAGTTGCAGTTAAGCGTAGCGGCAGGAGTAATTATCTTTTTATACTCTTTGATATGGTTAAGCGTATTTACCGCTGCCTGACGAGCAAGTGGCCAACGCGCCTGATACGCCTGCTTATATTCGGGAATTTTGTACGCGGAGTACATCCAACAGTTTTTATATTCTTCGGTAAAGAAGTTTCTAGTAGTTCTAGAAAGATTACGCTCTACCGTCGGAATACCCGTGTAGTTATGTCCAAGACAGAAGTCGAAGTCCCAAACAGGTCCAAAGGTAAGTTTTCCACCCAAAGGCTTATAGATGTACACGCTAAGTTGGAGCGCATCACGGTTAAAGAAGAACTCGTTAACTAAGTAGAAGTCAAAGAAACTATCCAAATCAAGTCCTGCATTGACGTAATCGGTGTTGCCCTGTTTTAGCGCGTCTTCCATACTCGCAATTTGATTTTTAATGTACTGATTTTGCGCATAAGTAGGATTTTCGGGATACTTAATGCTCCACGTCCATACGCCGTGTTCGAACCAGTCGTAAGGATATTTTGACTGCGACGGCGCACGCGTTTGGTTTTTAACAACAAGGAAAGGTACTTCTACCATATCTTCCGTTAAGTTATCAATCTCAATAGGCACGCGCGTGTCCTTTTGTTCTTCGGTTTGGTCACAAAGAAGATAAACTCCCTTATACGTCCCGTTAAGATAAAGGTTGACGTGATAAGCGCACGATTTCGCATCTAAGCCATCTAGTTGACGAGCAAAGTAATGCGCTGAATAGTTTCTAACAAGTGACGCGTCTAGGTAATCCGCAAGAAGTACCCAACTCTTATGTTTCGGTTCGCCAAACATCGAGCGCTTATAATCAAATTTAATTCTATACGGCTTTTTGGGCATCCCTCTGGTCGAATTTCCGCGTAGACGTATGCCTCCACTTACGTCCTCGAACTCATATTCTTCCTTTGTTCCCGATACGGCAAAAATTGCTTTTGTGTAATCGTCGGTATTACTTACCGCGCCGTAAGTCGTTATTTTTAGTTCAGGCAACTGGTTTTGGAAATCGGTATCAAACACCGCATACAAGTCCATATCCCTGTCGGCAGTAAAGGGGAAAGTAATAATCTTAAACGGCTCGTCAGGGTTATCCGTCCAGCCTATCAACTTCTTGCCCTCGACGGTGATATCCATATTGCTTACTTTTCCGATTGTAACCTGCGTTTTCTTTTGTCCGTCGTAATGGAAAGTAATCTTGTACGTTTCTATATCAGGCACTTCCACTTCTTTATGCACGGCGTAAAGGTGCGTATCCTTATCTATCACCGTAGGCAAAGAAAGCAGTTTGCTCGCGTCGTTTGGATCAGTTGACCAGCCAACGAAAACCATACCTGGCTTTGATATCGTCTTTTTAGGAACTTTGCCCGTGGTAACAAGCGTTGTGACGCTGTTATCATAATGGAAAGTTACCGTGTATTGTTGAGTTTCAGGCTGTGTTTCTCCGCCTTCCCCACCAGGCACAGCAGGAACGGTAGGCGTGCAAGCGCACACCGCTGAAAAAACAAACATTATGGCAAGAATAATTGATGCGAGTTTTTTCATATTTTTCACTACCCTTTATCGTTTACGTTTCAGTTCTTTTTCAAACAAACTTTTATAACTTCCACTTTACGTTAAAATATTGCATTCTTCCCGTCAAGAAATCTATCAAGAACTGATACTGGTCTTCGAATAAATTACCGTAAACGGGCTCGTACTCAGCCTTTCCGCCTTCTTTGTAATCGTAATACCACATATTATAGTTTCTCATTGCAAAAGGCGTTATTTTTTCTTTGTATTCCTTGATGTGATCTATTGTCTTTTTAGCGGCTACTTTCGCCTTGTTCCAACGCTCGTATAGTTTTTGAGTATATCCGGCATCAAGCGCCTCTTTAAGCCAACAATCGCCCTTCGTAAAGTACTCGTAAGTGGTATGTTTCAATTCCATTGACACAGTAGGCTTGCCCGTCCAAGGCGTGTTAAGCGACCAGTCAAAATCCCAAACGGGACCGAATTGCATACGTCCGTAAAGTGGCTTGTACATATATCCACTCTTCCATATCGCATCGCGGTTTATAAACAGTTCGTTAACTATATAGTAGTCGAGCATACTGTTTACGTCCACCAACTCTTCAAAGCGATCTAAATTGCCTTGCAAAAGCATTGTCTTTGCTTCCGTGAAATATCCAACGATATATTGATACTGTTGTTCGGTCGGATTTTCAGGGTACTTTATTGTATAGCAATGATCCTCGTATTCGAACCAGTCGTATTCGAACTCAGACTCAGATTTAGCATTTTCATTAAGTTCAATAAGGAAGGGAACTTGCACGCGAGTAGGCTCGATAGTATCAAGTTCTATATCCACGCGACCTTCTTGTTGAACCTGCATTTGATCGCAAAGAAGATATACGCCCTGATATACTCCGTCAATATAAAGTTCTACGTGATGCGCGCACGAAGTAAATTCCAACCCTTCAAGTTGACGAGCAAAATAAAGAGCCGAATAGTTTTTCATAAGCGACGCGTCAAGATAGTCCGCTAAAAGCACCCAACTTTTGAACTTTCCTTCACCCAAAAGCGAAGTTTTTTTGTCGAACTTAATTCTATACGCTTTTTTAGGAAGTCCAAGCGTACTGTTTCCACGTAATCTTATTCCACCGCTAGCGTACAAAACCTCATACTTGTCTTCTACGTTACTCATAGAAAAAGACATTCTATTGTATTCTTCTTTGCTATTGATTTTTTCACCGGCAACAAAAACGTCTATGCGTGGTAAATCATTAGCGTGCTCGTCTTCAAACACGGCGAACAACGTAACGTTTTTCTTGGCTACAAGGGGGAAAACTACAAATTTATATTGCTCTTCGGGATTAGTTACCCAGCCTAAAAGGATTTTTCCTTCTACGCTCGCTTGTGGCTCTAAAATTACACCGCTATGTTTCTTTACGGTTTCTTCTCCGTTAACGTTTAGCGTCAACTCATATTTATATATATTTTCAGGCTGAACGGGCGTTTCGGGCTTGGTCGGCGTTTCTGGCTTGGTCGGCGTTTCCGGCAAAGTAGAAGTAGCCGGAGTGCAAGAAAAACATAAAAAGATAGTCATAATGCAAAG
>JAZOUI010000304.1:0-2326 GCA_045658145.1 Pumilibacteraceae bacterium | reverse complement strand
ATTAGTACAACAAAAATAAAATAGGAAAAACACACGCCCAAAACTATAGAAATTAGCAAAGTTATTGATGAACTTATTGACGTAAGCGTACCCGTTATTTTCTCACAACCAAGCGACTGTGTAATTGCTCCGGCAAGTTTTAACGTCAAAACAAGCACTATAATCTCTATAAGAACTGGTAAAACCACAGACAACATTAGCACGATACTACTTAGCCCAACAGCATTTTTAACTAGTACGGTTCCTGCCAAAATAGCGTTAAACCCTTCCGATAAATACCCACCTATTACAGGAACGTACTTTGACAATGCGAACTTTGCTGTGCGCACACTCATATTGTCATATACACCTGCCGTAATGCCCTTTAACGATAAAAAGCCTAGAAACACAAAAAAAGCGGTATATAGCACCCATTTTGATGCGCTTTCTAAAAATTTAGCAAAGCCGTTAAGTTTTATAGATGATGACAAATTCCCTACTATTGATATCACTATGGTCGCAATCAATACAGGCATTGCTAGTCCCGTAACAAGCCCCGTGACAGAAAAAGATAGCGTTGCTACGGCAGGCTGATACACCGTAACCGAGCCTGACGCTCCGAGCGCGTTCATAAACGTGAACAAAAGCGGAAACACTATTTCCATTTGTTTGCCAAGTTCACAAACAAGCGTATCCGTTCGTTTAATAACGTTAAACGTTTGCACCAGCACAACAATCGACATCATAGCAATACCTGCAAAATTAACCGCCTTTTCTACCGATTGCGAACAAAAATTACCCTTAAGATTATTTATTATTGCCGTCAATATCGCTATTGCCACGATCATTGCAAGCGTTGGTAAAAGGTCGTTTACACTAACTCCTATGGCGCGCAATATAAACGAGCCGAAGTTCGTTTCAAAATCAAATTGACCGTTAGTAATTTTCTTGACGTACTCGACAATATTTCCACCAAAAAGAGTTGTTTGTTCGGGCGTGAGCGTATAAAAATATTGTTCCAACTGCGAAAAATCCACTTCGTCCATTATTTGCTCGGTGGAAATTTCGTCATCCACTTCATCAGCCTTTGCATTTTCAACAGTTAAACATGGACAAGCAACTAAAATAAGCGTTATTCCTATTAAAATTAAAAACCTTTTCATACTAGCAATGAAGTTACTATTTCAAGTAGCAATTTTATAATAGGAATTGCTAACAGCAAAATAATTACTTTCCCTCCAAGTATTATTTTTTCGCCCACACCTTTTGCGCCACTTTCTTCGCAAATTGACGCAGAAAATTCGCTAACGTATCCTATCCCAATAATTTTTAACAGTAGTTTCACTATACTCGCATCCAGTCCCGTGGAATTAATCATATCAGTAAAAAAAGCAAAAACTTGTGTAAATGAATCAAGCGCACATAGTAATATCAAAACTCCGCCCACAATGCCTACGATAATTGCTACGTCGCTACGGATATCACGAAGATTAGCTACGCAAACGGCAGTAATAATTCCCACACACGCTATTTTAAAAATTTCCATATCTAATAAAAGGCAAACAAAAGTTTTAACGTATCAAAAAGATTTGCTATCATATCCACCACCATAAACAAAACTATTATAAGACCTGCTAGCGTGGTAATAGTTGCAATCTCATCCTTGTCCGCCTTTTTAAGCACCTGTCCAACTATTGCGGTAAGTATTCCCACAGCCGCTATTTTAAATATGATACTAATATCCATACCCACCTACACAATCAATACACCAACGGCAATTCCAGCCAAAATTCCAAGTTTGACGTAAGAAGTACAGTACCTGCTTTCTCGTTGCTTTTCGCTTTCGTAAAACTCGGAGATTTTATGCTTAAAATTTTCCAAAACCATTACTTGAGTATCTAAATCATACGTTCCCAAAACGGAAAACATATCAACTATTATGCTCTTTTCTCTTTTGTTGCAATGCGATAAATTTAGTTCAAGCGTATCCGTTTTACCGCAAATATAGCATACAAAATCTTGTATATTTTGCTTTAATTCTCTATTAAATCGTTCGCTCTCGCCTAGTAAAACGTCAACAAGTTTTCCTTGCTTAAAACGGAATTCTCCAACAAGCGAATTGATAAGCAAAATGCAATCTTCAAAATATCTCCGACGTGTTGTTATCCGCCTAGAAAAATGCACGCCTGTTGTAAGCCCTAGTAACGAAAAACCAAAAACAACGACAACTGCCCACATAATTACGGAGCATAATAAATGCACTTCATTTCGCCGTCGTAAACGTTTTCATAAGTGCCAGGCCCAAGCCTATCCGACAAAAAAACGTATCTGCTGATTGCTTTGCTTG
>JAZOUI010000303.1:0-6373 GCA_045658145.1 Pumilibacteraceae bacterium | reverse complement strand
AAATAAAAATAAATGCGTAAAAAAACATCAAACATATAAAAATTGCTTTACAAACGCAATTAAAAATGCTATTATATTAGATATTTTATTATTATGGAGATTATGCCGTTTAGCATATTTTCCGAGTAGGTGTAGCAAAATGGAAATGGAAAAAACGTTAAAAAAATTCCGTTCACGAGTAATTAGCGAAGGAATAATCAAAGCAACGTTAGTGGGTCTAATCGTAGGATTTTCGGTAGGACTTATTTTTGCGTTTGTTTCTTGGTTTTTGTTCCCGCAATTATTCTGGGTATGTTTTGTTTTGTGTGCATCCGTTAGTGTTATTTTTGCTGGCATTGCTTACTTTGTTAAGTTTAAGCCCAACGAAAAAGCAGTAGCAAAAAGAGTGGATGGAGAGTACGATCTTCACGAAAGAGTAATCACGATGCAACAGTTTAAGGATGATAATTCGTCTTACATTTTGCGTCGTCAGCGTGAAGATGCGGTGACCGCTCTTGACAAGGTTGCAAACAAGAAAATGAAAAAAGCGGTGGGACGTACCCTCGTGATTGTAGCATCAGTCGCTGTTTCATTGTGTTTGGCTGTGTCGGTTTTGCCCATATTAAGTTACGTGGGCGTGTTACCGAACTTTGCGAAAGGCGAACAGTTCAACCCCACGATCAAGTGGTTTGATATTAATTACGATATCCGTGGTGGCGAAGGCGAACTTATTGGTAAAACAACGCAAAGAGTTGAGATGGGCGAAAGCACGGAAGGAATTCTCGCTTTACCTGCTGAAGACTGGGTGTTCACGTACTGGTCTGATGGATTTGGCAATCCGTACAGAGTGGACCATAATATAAAAGGAAACACCACGTACTCCGCCATTTTCACCGAAGCAGTTGGTTTACCTATGGGTGATATCGATCCCGAGGCAAACGGAAAGGACGCGGACGACGATCCTAATAAGCCCCCTGAAGATCCTAACGCAGGCGACGGAACTGGCCAAGGCGGTATGCAAGATAAGTATGAACCTAATAACCAAGTAATTGATGGCGAGACTTTCTACGGCGATAAAGTATATGACCTTGCTTATGAAGAGGCAATGGCATTGCTTGCTGAAAACACGGATCTTCCCCCCGAAGTAAGAGATTTCATTATCAACTACTTCAAGACGATTGAACAGTAAACAAAGGGGTACGTTATGGCGCGTTTGTGACATAACGTCCAAAAATAATAAAGAAAATCAAGATAAAAATTTCAAGTGAGGTGAAATTATTATGGTAGAAGAAAAAGACATTGAAAAGTTCAGCGTGCAATGCAAGAACATTTTCGAACAAATTGAAAGAGACGTAATCGGACAAAAAGATATTATCGAAGAAACGGTAATAGCAATGATCGCAGGTGGTAACGTACTACTCGAAGGTGTACCTGGCGTAGGAAAGACGAGACTTGTAAGAACGCTTGGACGCGTATTTAATCTTCCTTTTTCGCGTATTCAGTTCACGCCCGACTTGATGCCTGCGGACGTAACCGGTACTAACATCATCGTAAAGGACGAAGACGGCAACTCGTCGTTTAGTTTCCAACCCGGTCCTATTTTCAGTAACATCATCTTGGCGGACGAAATCAACCGTGCAACGCCCAAGACTCAGTCTGCGTTACTTGAAGCGATGCAGGAACACACCGTAACGGTAATGGGTGTATCGAGAAAACTTAACGAACCTTTCTTCGTGCTTGCAACGCAGAACCCCATTGAACAAGACGGTACTTATCCTCTTCCCGAGGCGCAGATGGACCGCTTTATGTTCAAACTTATCGTAAAGAACCCGTCGCTTAGCGAACTTATGGAAATCGTAAACCTTACGCAAAAGACGATGGCGGAAGTAGCAGATGCTGCTTGTAGCGGTGAAGATCTTCTTCAAATGCGCGCAACGGCGAACCAGATTCCCGTAGCAGAAGAAGTAATGAGATACGCAATGACGCTTTGCTCGGCAACGCATCCTGACAGCGAATGTGCATCCGAGGCTGCAAAGAAGTACGTACGCCTTGGCGCATCTCCTCGTGCAGGACAAGCACTTATCTCCGCAGCAAAGGTAAAAGCGCTTATGAGCGGAAGATTCAACGTAGCGTATAGCGACGTAAACGAACTCGCATACCCCGTACTTCGTCACAGAATGAAGATGACGTTCGAGGCGATTGCAGAGCGCGTATCCGCTGACGAAGTAATTTCGATGATTATCGAAGAAGTTAGCAAAAAATTTAAGTAATCGACTAAACGTAATATTTGGCTGATTTTCGACAAAAAATCTTGCCACGTATTATTTAATAGATTAGAACTAAAAATTCGGAGAGAAAAAGTTTATTTCTCGTTGTTTGGCGTGCAAAATCTTGCATATTTAGAGAAAATGGAGTGTAGTAGAGATGAAAGAATCTTATCTCAACGGTCAATTTTTTAATAGATTAGAAACATTGTCGTTAAATTTAAGAGCAGACCTTCGCGGATATTTCGGCGGAAAACACCTTGTCAAGACTTATGGACAAACGGTGGAGTTTGCTGATTACCGTGAATACCAACTTGGAGACGACATCCGTAGAATCGACTGGAACCTTTACAGCCGTTTTGAGAAATTTTTCCTTAAATTGTTCACGGACGAAAGACAAATGCAAATCCAAATTTTCTTGGATTGTTCGGGATCAATGGGTAAAGATAATCCCAAAAAGTCGGCGTACGCAATAGCATCTGCGGCGGCGATAGGTTATCTTGCTATCCACAATATGGATAAGGTGTCTTTTAATATAATGAAAGGCAACCGCGCTAATAACCCGTTTGGAACGATCGTAGGAAAAACCTCCTTTTTTAGAAGCATAAGCCAACTTGAAGAAGTTGAGTTTGAGGGAGATACGGATATTGCATCCTGTGTTACCAACTGTCCTGAAGGCGGAACTAGCAATGGTTTGTCCGTTATTATTTCCGACTTTTTCACGGATAGTGACTGGAAAAAAGCAGTTGATTATCTTCTCTACAAGAATAGACAAGTTTTGCTTGTTCAAATTATGACTCCCGAAGAAGACGAGCCTACTTACGACGGTAGAGTAAACCTTATCGACCTTGAGGCTGAAGATATCGAAGACCCACGTAATATGAAGATTCGTATTACGCGCAGTATGCAAATGGCGTACGAAGAGGCACTTCGTGACTTTAAAAACGATATGAAAACGTTCTGTAACAAGCGTGGCGTTGATTATATCAGCGTACGTACGGACGTAGAAATTGAAAAAATGTTATTTGGAGAATTATTAAAGGTAGGTATAATGGAATGACACTTTTAATTCCCTTAGGTTTGTTGGGATTATTAGGTGTTGTTGCGCTTATTATAATCTACATAATCAAACCTAACTATCAACAAAAAGCCGTTTCCAGTACGTTTATCTGGAAAATGAGCTTGAAATACAAGAAAAGAAAATTGCCCACTAGTACGTTGCGCAACTTGTTACTTATTTTGTGCCAAGTACTTATCCTTACGACGTGCGCATTTATTCTTTCAAAACCTTCTACGCTTATTAAAACTCAACTTGACGACTCTGAAGTAATTATCATTTTGGACGCGTCGTCTAGTATGAGAGCGGTAAATGAAGATGAAGAGAGTAGATTTGAACGCGCTGTCGAGAAGGCGGTTGATAAAATCAAAGAAGTGTATAAAAACGACGGTATCGTATCCGTTATTTATGCGGATAATAGTCCTAGTTACCTTATACAGCGTTCTACAAAGGAAAAATCAACTGAAATTATCGGTCAACTTGAAGAATTAGTAGAAGACGACGCTTGTACTTACGGATCGGGCGATATTGACGGTTCGCTTGAACTTGCTGAAGAATTATTGCAAGAAAACCCCTATGCTCAAGTAGTTGTTTATACCGACAAGTCGTACTCTTATGTTCCCGACGGAATCGAAGTTGTTCCGGTAACGGATGGGGAGTGGAATATCGCAATTCTTAACGCTTACGTTGAACTTGAAGATAACTATTACAACTTTATCGTTGACGTAGCGTGCTATGGAAGAAATGAAAACGTAACTGTAGAAATTGAAGTTTACGGCGCAAATGCCGCTGACATTAGTTCTGCTGGTACTAGCGTAAAACTTTCCTATACCGTTCTTTGCGAAAACGATACGCCTAAGCGTCTTATTTTCAGAAACGCTGATAAATCGGTTATTGATATTGATGATGAAAACACTATTTTGGTTGATATTTTCGACGCGGATAAAGTTTTCTCGTATCAATCCGTTCATATCACGGTTGGTGAAAACGATTCGTATCAAGAAGACGACAACTTTGATATTTACGGTGGACAAAAAGAAATTATAAAAGTTGCATACACTACCAAGGGTAAGAACCCCTTTATGATAGGTGTGCTTGACAACTTGAGAAGTTCGTACAGAGATCGTTGGGATATTCAAGTTACCGAAGTTAACACGAAAGTGGGCGAAGAATACGAGAATATTACTGAAGGATATGACATTTACGTTTACGAACATTTCTGTCCTACTATTATGCCTAAGGACGGATTGATTATCTTCGTTGACCCCGACGTTGCTCCTAACGGCGCGGGATTCAGAGTAAACAGTTACTATGACCTTGGACGCGTAAGCCAACCCCTTCAAAGTGGTTTCCCCCACGTACTTATGAACAATATTGTTGCTGAAAACATTACCGTAACGCGTTTTAGCAACATCACCTATTTGCAGTCGAACTATGATATTTTGATGGGCTACAATGGAAGACCTATTCTTATGGCTAAGAACGAAGGACCTGAACAAGTGGTAATTTTAGGTTTGAATCCTCACTATTCCAACCTTCCCATTACCGTTTACTGGCCTATGATTTTCCGTAACATTATGGAATACTATTTGCCCTCGACTGTTATTGGTAACGCTTTTGAAGTAAACCAAACCATCAGCATCAATGCCCGTGGCGACGAAGTTTTGGTAGAAGGATACAAGACGTACAAGCCTATTGTTGAATTCCCTGCTACCGTTTCTCTCGAAGTTCCTGGTATGTATAACATCAGTCAAACTACGTATTTCGGAAAAGAAGTTACCGAATCAATTTACGTTAAAGTTCCTGCGGACGAAAGTAACTTGTGGAAAGAAGAAGATACTTTGTACAAGCCTCAACTTGACGTAGATTACGACTCCTTCTTTAACGATTTATTGCTTTATTTTGCAATCGCGCTCGTAGCACTTCTCTTTGTAGAGTGGTGGCTCCATATGCGTGGTAGCAACATTTAAGGAGGGTAACGAATATGACTAATTTTAGAATCGAATTTGTTTATCCTTGGTTGTTGCTTTTGCTCATCCCTGCAGCGGTATTAACGCTGTTACCGTACTTCAAACTCTCAAAGAAGTACAGAAAAAATAGAAACCGTATCACGTCTATTGTTCTTCACTCGATAATTATGTTTTTGGCGATATTCATTTTGTCGGGAATGACCTTCTCGTACCAAACGCCTAACACCGAAAACGAGATCATCTTGCTTGTGGATATGAGTAGGACGGCTGAACAAAACGAAGAACAGCGTGACGACTTTATCCAAAACGTGCTGTATAGCAGTATGCGTGACAACTATAAAGTAGGTGTTGTAACGTTCGGCTTTGATCAAAAATATGCAGTTCCGCTTACTTATGATATCGACTCTATTTATAACGACTATATTTCAGCAGGTTTGCCTGATACAAGCGCAACCAACATTGCTGACGCGCTTACCTATACTGCAGACCGCTTTACTAACCCTGAAAGTGCGAAGATCGTACTTATCACGGATGGTAAACAAACGGATAAAAATGCTCTTACCGTAATCCGTTCTATTTCGGCAAGAGGTATCGACGTTGACGTTGCAAATATTGCAACTAATTATGCTGATGAAGACGTTCAAGTAGTGGGAATTGAACTTCCCGATTATCACATCAATACTAACGAAGAAATTACGCTTGGCGTTACTATTCAAAGCAAGTACGAAGCGCTTGCAACAATTGCTCTTTACGACAACGGTACGAAGATGGGCGAGTGGGTACAACTTCTTCCCCAAGGCGTACTTCAACTCAATCTTCCGCATACGTTCCTTATGGAAGGATTGCACGAGATTAACGTTGCAGTTACCGTAGAAGGCGAGGCGCTTAAAGAAAACAACAGTTATTTCGCGTATACGTACCTTGAAGTTTTCAACAACATCCTTGTTCTTGAAAGAAATGCAGGCGAGTCCGATTTCATCAAAAATCTTTTGACTGAAAACGACGTTTATAAGGTAAAAGTTACCAACGTTATTCAAAAACCGGGCGAACTTCCTAAATCGGTTGACGAACTTCGCGCGTATGACCAGATTATTATCAACAAC
>JAZOUI010000302.1:0-5209 GCA_045658145.1 Pumilibacteraceae bacterium | reverse complement strand
TCTCCTTGCAAAGTCTAACGGCTTCGATTGCCGCGCTTGCTGCGTCTACGGTATAACAATCCCCTCCGATTTTTTTGCAGAATTCTTCGTTTACGGGCGCTCCGCCTATCATAATTCTCACCTTATCGCGCACTCCCATATCGATTGCGGATTTTACGACGTCTGCCATTACGTCCATAGTGGTGGTAAGAAGTGCGGAACAACAGATAATTTGGCAGTTATTTTCAATAGCGGCGGAAACGAACTTTTCAGCAGGAACGTCAACGCCTAAGTCAATAACTTCTAAGCCCTTGCCTTCAAGCATCATTTTAACAAGGTTTTTGCCGATATCGTGAAGGTCGCCTTGTACCGTACCGATACAAACTTTGCCAAGGGGTTCGTTGCCCTTTTCAGCGAGAAGGGGAGAAATAACTTGCATACCCATATTCATTGCGCGTGCAGCGACAAGAACTTCGGGAACGTAAACTTCGTTGTTTTTGAACTTTTGTCCGATAATGCTCATACCGTCTAAAAGTCCTTCGTTAAGAATCATATTTACCGAAACGCCTTCTGCGAGCGCTTTTTCAACAAGTTCTCTAACGATTTTTGCTTTACCGCGTTGAAGATTTTCTGAAATTTCGTTTACAATACTCATAATATGGTCTCCTGATAAAAATTTTCCTTTTGATTTTCGCATATTGCGATATTGATGCGGGGTAATTCCCGTAACGTTTTTGAATAATTTGTAAAAAGAAGGTAGGTCTTTTAGTCCGCATCTTTTTACAATTTCTTCGTTGGTCATTTCGCTAGTCGCTAGGAATTCACAAGCGTTGTTTATGCGCACTTTTCGTACGTAATCCGCAAAAGGCTCGCCTGCGACTTTTCTAAAAATTTTGCTTAAATGTGACGTGCTGACGTATAAATCGTTTGCAATTTTTTCTAACGTCAGTTCGCTATCGCTGTATTCGTCTAGAACGTAACGCATTGTTGCAGATACGGTTATCCAGTCGCGTGGATGGTCTTTCTTTAGCGTATCGGCAAGGTTAACGTACCGTCCAAGAGTTACCATCATTAAGTATAAAAGTGAACGTACGGACACTTGCCAGTTTGCGCCTTTTTGTGTCGTTTCTTCCAAAATGGAACGGAACGTACCCTTCAATTCGTTCATTGTTTGCGAATTTAACAGGGCGTAAGAGAAGGGCAGTTCATCTCTAAAAACGCCACCGCAGTAGTTGGGGGAGTGGATGTTTGCAAGTTCGCCGTCGAACCAGTTTTTTACGTCGAAAGCAATGGTGGTTATCGTGGGGCGTTCGTATTCGCTACGCGCAAAATAGCCGTGAGAAATTCCGCCACCGATAATATAAGCATCTCCAGCGTGGCACTCGGTCGTTTCGTTAAAAACGCGATGGTATCCACTACCTTCTGTGACAATACTTATTTCGACGTACTGATTGCTTGGCGCATTGTACAAAAGATGATTCTTATTGTAAATTCTACTGTAAGTCGTTACACTCTGAAAAAGAGTGTTTTCGTCACAGACGTTGATATTGCTCAAAATTTCCTCCACGTTACTATCCCAGTTTATCATAAACATTATAGCACAAAATTTCGCGCTTGTAAATAGGGTACACAGCGTTTTTTATACGTTGTAGGAAAGAAAACCATATAAAATCACGTATTTTTTGTGATTGCGCGCATAAAAACAAACCGCCTTTGCGCACGAAAAATTTTAAAAAGTTCGGTTTTGAGCAATATAAAAGGTTCACCCGTAGGGTGTAAAGCAAAAAAAGCATTTAAAAACGCGAAAACTACGCAAAAACCGTTGACAAGCCCTATTGAAAATTGCTATAATAAACGGGTATGCGGTTAAAATTCGCTTACTTTCCGACTGCGGACGGAAAAAACAAAATCAGTCCTGCTTTTAAAAGGGCGGGCAATACTACTAAAAGGAGGTAGAGTAATAATGCCTACTATAAACCAGTTGATCAGAAAAGGCCGTGAAAAGGTTCAGTTCAAGTCGATGAGCCCCATCCTTGAAAACAACCCCCAAAAACGCGGAGTATGTCTTTCCGTAACGACCACGACCCCCAAGAAGCCCAACTCGGCTTTGAGAAAGATCGCGAGAGTTCGTCTTGTTAACAAGATGGAAGGTACCGTTTATATTCCGGGAATCGGACACAATTTGCAAGAACACAGTGTCGTGCTTATTCGTGGTGGCAGAGTGAAGGATTTGCCTGGTGTGCGTTATCACATCATCCGCGGTGCTCTTGATACCGCCGGCGTTGCAAAACGTAAGCAAGCTCGCTCTAAATACGGCGCAAAACGTACGAAATAATTTCACGTTTACGCTACCGCTAGCCAAGCGGAAAAGTGGGATGCTGGGTTTTGATTCGACGCGTATGATCGTTTCGTAATAGTCTTTACCGCAGAAAGAAAAAAAGACACGGAATTACGCGCTTATATAAATAGAATAAGAATTCGGCTCCTTAAATGCCGTAGTCCCTCGGCAAAAAGGGATAAAAATTTATTTAAGGAGAAATAATTATGCCTAGAAGAAGTGGAGTTCCGAAGCGTGACGTGCTTCCGGATCCAATGTATAACAGCAAGGTAATCACCAAGCTTACCAACCAAGTTATGCAGGACGGCAAAAAGGGAACTGCTCAAAGCATCGTTTACGAGGCTTTTGACATTATTAAGGAAAAGACGGGTGGAGCACCCGAAGAAATTTTCCTTCAGGCTCTTGAGAACATTAAGCCCTTGCTTGAAGTAAAAGCAAGACGTGTTGGTGGTTCTACTTACCAAGTGCCCATGGAGATCAGACCCGAGCGTCGTCAGACGCTTGCTATCCGCTGGATGGTAGACTTTGCTCGCAAGCGTGGAGAAAAGACCATGAAAGAAAGACTTGCAGGAGAAATCCTCGACGCTTATAACAACACTGGCGCATCTATTAAGAGAAAAGAAGAAATGCACCGTGCTGCTGAAGCAAACAAGGCGTTTGCACATTACCGTTGGTAATATTAGGAGGAATTTATGGCAAGACAATTTAGTTTGGAAAACACCAGAAATATCGGTATTATGGCGCACATCGACGCTGGTAAGACCACGACGACTGAACGTATCCTTTTCTATACGGGTAAAACCCACAAGATCGGTGAAGTTCACGAAGGCGCTGCAACGATGGACTGGATGGAGCAGGAACAGGAACGTGGTATTACCATTACTTCCGCTGCTACCACCACTCAATGGAAGGGTAAGAGAATTAACATTATCGACACCCCTGGTCACGTTGACTTTACCGTAGAAGTAGAGCGTTCGCTTAAAGTTTTGGACGGCTCCGTTGCAGTATTCTGTGCGCGTGGTGGCGTTCAGCCCCAGTCCGAAACCGTATGGCGTCAGGCTAACAAGTATGGTGTTCCCCGTATTGCATACGTAAACAAGATGGACCGTGACGGCGCAGACTTTTTCAACGTTATGGAAATGATGCGTACCCGTCTTAAGGCTAATCCCGTAGCTATTCAGATCCCCGTTGGCGCGGCTGACACCTTCGTTGGTGTTATCGACCTCGTAACGATGAAGGCTGATATCTACAAGGACGACCTCGGTACCGTTATGGACGAAACGGATATCCCCGCAGAACTCGTTGACAAGGCTAACGAATACCGTGCTATCCTTATGGAAACGGTTGCTGAGTCTGATGACGAACTTATGATGAAGTATTTCGACGGCGAAGAATTCACCGAAGAAGAAATCAAGACGGCTATCCGCAAACTTACTCTTGAAATGAAGATCAACCCCGTTGTTTGCGGTAGCTCGTTCAAGAATAAGGGCGTACAAAAACTTTTGGACGCAATCATTGATTATATGCCTTCTCCCCTTGACGTTCCCGCTATTAAGGGTACGCTCATGGACGGCGAAACCGAAGAAGTAAGAGAAAGTAGCGACAGCGCACCTTTCGCAGGTCTTGCATTCAAGATTATGGCAGACCCGTTCGTAGGTAAGCTTGCATTCTTCCGTTGCTACAGCGGTACTCTTAGCTCTGGTTCTTACGTTCTTAACTCGACGAAGGACAAGAAGGAAAGAATCGGTCGTATTCTTATGATGCACGCTAACTCCCGTAGCGAAATCGAAGAAATCTACGCAGGCGATATCTGTGCTTTCGTAGGTCTTAAAGATACCACTACTGGTGATACGCTTTGCGATCCCGCTAAGCCTATCGTGCTTGAAAGTATGGAATTCCCCGAACCCGTTATCCGCGTTGCTATCGAACCCAAGACCAAGGCATCTCAAGAAAAGATGACGATGGCTCTTGTTAAACTTGCTGAAGAAGACCCCACCTTCAAGACCTACACCGATCAGGAAACCGGTCAGACCATTATCGCAGGTATGGGCGAACTTCACCTTGAAATTATCGTTGACCGTCTCTTCCGTGAATTTAAGGTAGAGGCTAACGTTGGTCGTCCCCAAGTATCTTACCGTGAAGCAATCCGTAAGCAGGTTGAAGTTGAAGGTAAGTACGTTCGTCAGTCTGGTGGTAAAGGTCAGTATGGTCATTGTAAGATCATTATGGAACCCCTTGAGCCCGGTGCTGGTTACATCTTCGAAGATAAGACCGTTGGTGGTTCTATTCCTAAGGAATATATCCCCGCTATCGATAACGGTATTAAAGAAGCGAAGATGAGCGGTATCCTTGGCGGATACGAATGCGTTGACTTCAAAGTTACCGTTTACGACGGAAGTTACCACGAAGTCGACTCGTCCGAAATGGCGTTCAAGATCGCAGGTTCTATGGCGTTCAAGGAAGGTATGAGAAAGGCTGATGCAGTTCTTATGGAACCCATCATGAAGGTTGATATCTCTCTTCCCGACGAATACTTCGGCGACGTTATGGGTAACGTAAGTTCTCGTCGTGGTACGATTATGGGTACGGACGACGTTAACGGAAGCAAGGAAATTCACTCTGAAATTCCTCTTGCAGAAATGTTCGGTTACGCAACCGACCTTCGTTCTCGTACGCAGGGCCGTGGTAACTACACCATGACTTTTGACCACTACGCAGAAGTTCCCAGAAGCATTGCTGAGAAAATTATCGGCGAAAGAGCAAAAAAAGACTAATAATTTTATAATTTTTTAAGATTTTTACCTTAAAACGATTGTAAAAAAAATTAAATTCATTTATAATAGTGAAAAGAGAAGAGCCAAATCTCTTTTCTCAAAAAACAAAAATATCAAA
>JAZOUI010000301.1:0-2021 GCA_045658145.1 Pumilibacteraceae bacterium | reverse complement strand
AATTTCCAGAAACTCTTGCTACTACGTATCCGTTATACGTTCCATAATACCCTATTCTCATATTTTTTTTATCTTTAAAAAAAAGGTATTTTAACTCTGATGAATCAAAATGATCATGTATCGCTTTAAACTTTGTATATTTAATATTATTAACCACTTCTTGACTATATTGCATTTCTGGACGTGTTCCATCATTATTCCAATAATCCGCTATCGTCTTCAAATCATCTTCCGTAATCCAACCTGCCTCATACGCATCTTCTAAATACTTATATTCGTATTCTTTTACTGCGTTACACGAAATGATTAATACCGCCGTCGATATTAGTATTATAGAAACAATAACGATACTAATTATTCTCTTTGCTTTATTGGTCATAATATATCCCCTTTTTGTATTTTTTAGCGCAAATATTCGTTTATATTTATATTATACTACACACTTACGCGCTTGTCAAATATATATATGAAAAAAAGCAAAAACCCGACCTTAATAGATCGGGTTTTTAGTAACTAATTTAATTAAATTACTTTACGCGTTCCATATACGTTCCGGTACGGGTATCAACACGGATTCTGTCGCCCGTGTTAACGAACAAGGGAACTTGGATATTAAAGCCAGTTTCAAGCGTTGCGGGCTTGTTACCTGCCTTAGAAGTATCGCCCTGGATACCGGGTTCGGTTGCTGCAACCTCAAGTTCTACAAAGTTAGGTGCTAC
The DNA here is from genome assembly GCA_045658145.1 of Pumilibacteraceae bacterium. Taxonomy (GTDB): domain Bacteria; phylum Bacillota; class Clostridia; order Christensenellales; family Pumilibacteraceae; genus UBA10677. Next base: position 1,302 of record JAZOUI010000301.1, on the reverse strand, counting down.
TACGCTGAAAGCCTCTCCCTTGTAGGTCTGTACGGTTACCATCATTTCTTCTTTAACGAACTGCATTGCCTCTTCTACGATATCGAAGTTAAGGGGAAGCATATCAAACGTTTCCATATCCATGAAGTACCAAAGGTCACCATCATTATAGGAATACTGCATTTCCTTTCTCTCGATACGTGCATCGGGATACTTATCCGTGGGGTTGAAAGTTTGTTCAAGAACTTGTCCAGTTACTACGTTCTTAAGTTTGGTACGAACGAACGCTGCGCCCTTACCAGGTTTTACGTGCTGGAAGTCAACTACCATATAAACTTTTCCGTCCATTTCAAAGGTTACACCCTTTCTGAAATCTCCTGCTACCATATTATCCTCCTAAAATAATTTCTAAATTATAAATTAATATTTTTATCGAAGTTAGTAAGGTTGACGATTCCGCCTTCCTTAATTACTACCAAGTCTTCTATGCGTACACCGCCGATACCGTCAAGGTAAATGCCAGGTTCAACGGATACGACCATATTTTCTTGCAAAACGTTTTCACTTCTCGGCGAAAGCGTGGGGGCTTCGTGAACTTCTACGCCTATGCCGTGTCCAAGTGAGTGCGAAAACTCTTTGCCATAGCCATTTGCAAGAATATATTCGCTTGCAAGCAAGTGTGCCTCACGACCACTCATACCTGCTTTTATGTTTTCAAGCGCGTATGCCTGCGCCTCGAATACTATACGATGAATCTTTGCGAGCGTTTCGTTGGGTGTACCCATACAAAAAGTTCGCGTCATATCTCCACAATATCCGTTCACCTTTGCACCGATATCAAAAGTCACCATATCGTTCTTCTCTAACTTTTTCATCGTGGGATGATGATGCGGATTTGCCGTATTTGCGCCAAACGCTACGATATTTTCAAACGCTAAACTTTCAGCACCAAGCGAAAGCATTTGATAAGTTATCTCGTTTGAAATATCCTTTTCGGTTACGCCGTATTTAAGTAAAGGCAAAGTTTTAGCAAGCGCTTTTTGCGTTACGATTTCCGCCTGTGCAATCTTCTCGATTTCCTCAGGGCGTTTAATTATGCGCTCAAGCGCAATATCGCCAGATGCGGGAACAAACTCGTAATCACTAAACTTATTTTTTACTCTCTCATACTCTGCTACGGTTATGGATGCGTCCTCAAAGCCGATTTTCTTTGCATCAACTTTTTGTAATACCTTTTCGATATCGTCGTAAAACGTTCCGCCCACCGTGGAGATTACGTTAAAGTCACGAACGTAGTTTTTCGCCTCGCTTGCATAGCGTGGG
>JAZOUI010000300.1:0-3256 GCA_045658145.1 Pumilibacteraceae bacterium | reverse complement strand
TTTTATAAATAAGGACTTTAACGGTAATGGATATTATTAATCAAAGATATCAAGAATGGCTTAATAGAAGTACGGACAGCGAAGTAAATGCACAGCTTCTTGAAATCAAAGACAACGAAAGCGCAAAAAAGGAGGCTTTTTACAAGGACCTTTCTTTCGGCACGGCAGGTATGCGCGGAGAATTAGGAGCAGGAACGAATTGTCTAAACGTTTATACGGTTAGAAAGGCAACGCAAGGCGTAGCGCTTTGTATGAAGGCGCACGGCTATACAAAAGCGTCCGTTTCGTATGACAGTAGAATTAATTCCCACCTTTTTGCGCGCGTTACGGCAGAAGTTTTTGCATCTAACGGCATTAAAACTTATCTTACGCGTTCGCTTATGCCCACGCCCTTTCTTTCGTACCTTACACGCGAAACGAAATCGCAAATGGGCGTTATGATAACGGCGTCGCATAACCCTGCTAAATATAACGGCTACAAGGTCTACGGCGCGGACGGATGTCAACTTACCGATGCGTATTCTGCGGAAATAACCGAATATATTAAGGGCGTTGATGCGTTTTCCGTCGTAACTGACACGCTCGAAAACTATCTTGCTAGTGGTATGATTGAGTACGCTAGCGAAGAAATTACTCAAAATTATCTCGAAGAAGTTTTTGCTCATAAAACAGCGCTTGCCGAAGGGTTAAAAGTTACTTTCACGCCCTTAAACGGCGCAGGTTACGTGCTTGTGCCTGCCATTTTGAAAAAGATGCAGGTGAGCGAACTTTGTGAAGTGGACGAGCAAAAATATCCTGACGGAAACTTTACGACTTGTCCTTATCCAAATCCTGAAAAAGCAGATGCTCTTAGACTTGGAATTGAACAGGCAAAGAAAAATAATTCCGATATTTTGATTGCAACCGACCCTGACTGCGACAGAGTAGGTACGGCAGTTAAGACGGACGACGGATACGTGTTGCTTACGGGCAATGAAGTAGGTGTTCTTCTTTGCGATTACTTATTAATGCGCAAAAAGCAAAACGGCACGCTTGCGCCCAATCCCGTGATTGTAAAAACTATCGTAACGACCGAACTTGTTAGAAAGATAGGCGAGCAGTATAACGCTCAACTTTTCAACGTTTTGACGGGCTTTAAGTACATAGGCGACGTTATTGCGAAACTTGAGAGCAAGGGCGAAGAGAACAGATACGTTCTTGGTTTTGAAGAAAGTTACGGTTATTTGTCGGGCACTTACGTTCGTGACAAAGATGCTGTAAACGCATCAATGCTTATTGCGGAAATGACTGCTTACTACAAAAAGCAGGGCAAAACTTTGGTGGATAGACTTAACGAAATTTACGAACAGTTTGGTTATTATCAACACCGTACGCTTACTTTTGATTTCCCCGGATCTGCGGGAATTGAAAAGATGTCTGCTATTCTTAACGGCGTAAGAGAAAATGCTCCTACCGTTATTGCAGGCGCAAAAGTTGTAAAAATGATGGACTACCTTACGCAAACGGAAGTGGAACTTCCACGCGCCAACGTTCTTTCTTTTGCTATGGATGACGGCTCGCTCCTTATTATGCGCCCGTCGGGTACTGAACCACTTATAAAGGTGTATCTTACCGCTTGTAAAACAAAGGAAGAAAACGCTGAAAAGTTTGAGAAAATGCTTGCTTGGCTGAACGAGATTTTTAAGTAAACAAAGGGGTACGTACCCCGTCGTTTTGATATTTCTACTAAATTTTTGGAGGAAAATATGGATAAAAAAGTTATACTCATTTCTATTGACGGTATGCGTCCTGACGGTCTTAAAGCGTGTGGAAACGATTACGTAAAAGAACTTGAAAAGATTTGTTCGTACACCTACGAAGGTAGTTCGGTAAATCCGTCCGTGACCTTTCCTTGTCACTTTTCAATGACGCATTCCGTATCTCCACAGCGCCATGGAATACTTACTAATACTTACGTTCCGCAGGTGCGCCCCGTAAAAGGGATATTCCAAAAGGTATGTGAAGTAGGTGGCGTTTGCGCTATGTACTACGGCTGGGAACCGCTCCGTGATATTACGTTACCGGGAGACTTGAAGTACGCGTCGTATATTAACTCTTACGCGGATGAAAGCACGGACACGCTTTTGACTGATGAGGCGGAAAAGAGAATTAAAGAAAGTAAGCCCGATTTCGTTTTCTTGTATATGGTAGAAACGGACGAGAAGGGTGGACACGACAACGGCTGGATGAGTGAGGAATACTTGCGCCGCATATCCATAGCTATTGATAACGTAAAGCGTATGGTGGAAAGCTTTGGCGACGAATATTCCGTTATCGTTATGGCTGATCACGGCGGACACGGCCGCTCGCACGGTACGACGATGCCCGAGGATATGACCGTGCCTTTCTTCTTCTACGGCCCTGATTTTGAAAAAGGTAAAGTGGTTGACGGCGTTTCACTTTTGGAAATTGCTCCTACCATTGCAAAAATTATGGGCATTGTTCCCGAGCGTGAGTGGGACGGTAAACCTGTATTTTAACGGTCAAGATTTGTAAATTACAAAACTCTCCCTACCAAAGTAGAGAGAGTTTTTGTTTTAAAATAAAAATCCCGCATGAGCCGTCATTCTTGCACAATATAAACCCGCAAACAAGCGAGGTGGGTTAGTTGACGGGAGTATCTGTCTTCCACTTAAAAAGGCTAACACAATCAGCCATGGCCTGACGTCCAAATCCGTACGCACAATCCCTTTATATTTCTGTGGTTATAATTCTAGCAAGCGACGCACACCGCAGGAACTTTACAATACTATTATATACGGCATTGCAATAAATATCAATACTTTTTTAAAAATTTTTTCAAGAAAATTTTTGGAAAACCTATTGACAAAATGCAAAAAATATGTTATATAGGCGCGTCGATTTAGGCTACGAAAATTAAAAAGGTGCATTACGATAAAGTAGTGCACCTATTTTTTTAATCTTTTACAATGTTGCCCTTGATTTTATTGATTGAGCGAGACAAAGCGTCGTTGTTATTGTGAGCAATTTTGTCAGTACTTCGATAATCAAATCTACGAGTAAAACGTTCTAATTCGTTGGTGAGTTTTCTCATACCGTCCGTTTGGCGACGACAAAGCGATTTAGCGTACGCTTCCGCCTTTTTGCCGGCGTGATTGACGTAGCGAAGAAGTAGTATAAAGTGGGGTAAGCAGAACCCGTTGGTTTTGTCGAAGAGAGCAGGGAATTCGGGTTCGTTAGCGTACATCTCGGCAAT
>JAZOUI010000299.1:0-8230 GCA_045658145.1 Pumilibacteraceae bacterium | reverse complement strand
AATAGACTTTTTATCTTTGAACTTAATTCATTTTTCCACAGGTGATTGGTCTGAATTTGCTGTTCAAAAACCACGCTTGCTTCGTCATTAATGATTTTTGAATAACTAATTTTGTATCCGTTCATTGTTTGCGTGACCATTTTTATCTCATTCTGATCTACAAGTTCCACTTTTGCTTTGGTTTCAAGAGCAGTTATTCTATTGGTATCGTAAGAAAAATTGTCGTTAAAAATAAATCTATATGAACCAAAAATTATCAACAATGGTAGGCAAATACACGCAATAATAAAGTTCTTTTTATATTTTTGTTTGTTCTTTTTAAGTTTTATTCCAATTAAAATTGATAAAAATCCAATCGGAATAAAAAATAACATTATCCACGAATATCGTACTATTCCAGCAACTCCAAAAATATTTGCCTCGCCTAGTTCGCTGGCAAAACCAAACGCAACCATCGGGGATACTAGAGTTAACCAAAATAAAATAATACCTAAAATTTTCAACTTTTTCATATTAAATTTCCGTAATTGTCTAATTCGATTTGAACAGTATGTTTATTAATACATTCAATTATTTTTTCTTTTTTCCTTCTTTTTTCTTTTCCTTCTTTTTTCTTGAATTGCTATCTATTTTTTGTTCTTGCGGTGGTGGGGGATTTTCTATTAGGTCGAGTTCTTTTAATTGAGTAAGTTTTTCAATTACAGCGTTTAAAAGTTCTTCAGGCGAATCAAAAGTATCTTTTATAACTGTGAGTTCGTCTTTGAAATAAATCTTAACGTTTTTGCCTTTAAACTTGATTTTTATGGGCTTATTGTTAATAAACCCGTAAATTAAATCTGAAGTAAAAAACAACTCTGAAAAAATGCAACCGATAGTGATTTTATCATCGATTTTTATCAAATCATTTTGCGCAAAATATTTTCGTAAGAATTGTACTTTTTTTTTGTACTCCCGTAAGATCTCTAACTAATCCAACTTGTTTACCAGTATAGAAATGCCCAGATAATATCCAAAATAAGATGTTAGTATTTTTCCTGCATGATAGAATCCAAATAATAAATACTTTGGGAATAGATACTCGAACACTTATCACCCATGCTATTTCAAGCATAAAAGGTGCGATAAATACCGACACGTGCTCAAATGGGGAAAATTGAAAGAGTTCTTGAAATTGAAAAAAATTACAACAGTATATAAAACAATAAAGTTGATAAAGGCAAACAAATGGATAAACAAAAAGCATAAGTTGTTTATGAAACTTTTTATCTATGGGGATACTAAAACGAACATAAATTTTTGGTGGTTCTTTAGGTTCGAGTGTTTTATCGGGAAACTCACAATTCACCGCTTTAAAATAAAATATGAAGAATTTAATAAATCCAATTTTTTTTGTGTTTTTCATAAAATTCAAGAGAAAAGACCATAAAAACCACTACTTAAAGAACTAAAAGTTGTTTCAAGTATATCACCTGTTGACCAATTTTTTGAATAAAAAATAGCTTGAGTAAATTTGGAAAATTTATGCAAAGCGTAATTAAAGCAAAACTCGTCGTTTTATGGGAACGTTAGGAAACAGTTTCGATATGTTTTTTTGTACTTTTTTGTTAGCTAAAATAAGTTCCTTTGAGTTAAAATCTTCATTTAATAGTATGGTATAATAATTAGTAGTATCAAACGGTTTTTCCTCTATCGTTTCGGTGATTTGAATGATTTGTGAAAAAGCAATATTTGTTTCTTTATCTTTCTGTACGATGCTAAAGCTGTCTTCGTAGAAAACGATATCATAACGTTGCCTATTGCCTATATAAACCAAAAGTAAGAACCAAACGATAGCTAAAGGTAACAGTATAAGTAAAATTGGTTGTATTAACCCAAAGACGCCGATTACGGTCATAAATCCTGAAGGTAAAGCCGTAAAACAAGCGAAGAACATATCTTTTTTAACGTTTAAGGACGTTCGCAATAATTCTTCTTTTTCCATCTATAAATACCATCCGCCTAAATAAGTGTAATAATCGTATCCCACGTAAGTGCCTTTGCTATTGCCAAAAGTATAGGAAGAGACTTTTAGCGTATTATTTATATTTTGCCTAGGATCATATGCGAAGTCAGCACCAACGTAATAGCCACCGTCCACGATATTAATAACGTCGCCTTGGATTATATTATATCATACGTATGCTGATTTGTCAATAGGGGAGTGAAAACATATGGAAAATACAAAACGGCAGGGGGCGTGCCATGTCGTTTTTAATTAATTCGTTAGAAAAATGCGTTTTGGGGATATGTAAAGGATGTGAAGGGAGTGGAGTTTTGACAGAGAATTTACACGCTGTTCGTTTTCGGGGCGGTATTCGGGCTCGAGCGCGATAACGGCTTGGCACTTATTTTTTAATTTTTGCATAATAAAGTTCACTCGAACGTCTCCGCCCACTAGCAAAGCGAAGGACAAGTCGCTTTTAAAAATTTTCACAATCCCAGCAGGAGAATAAGGTGGCGAGACGGAGCAGGCGTCCACGATATCCACGAGTTCGCCATTATGAGCGATAACGGCGGACAGGCGTTTTACACCCGAGTAAGCGAGCGTGCATCCGACGATAACCGTTCCGCCCGTGGCTAGCGAATAGTTGGTTATTTTCCGCAAAGTCATTTCGCTCCCCGACATTTCTTCGAAAAGATTGATTTGTATTCCGTGTGCAAAAACGGTCAAAGGCGAAGGAAAGGCTGTAAGCGTTGAGCAAAAAGGGTTTGTCGTTGCATTTACAGGATAGTCTAAAAGAGTGAATTTTTCCATAGTGTATAGTATGAAAAAGGGCAAAAAAGTGTTAAAATTAATATAATATATTAGATTTTTATTAAAAACAACGAAAAGCGCACGTAAAGTTTGACTTTGAAAAGAAGTGGTACTATAATTATAATAAGGAATTATTAAATAAATTACGTTTTGTTGTTTAGTTAATTAAGGAGAAATGAGATGAAAAAATCCGAAGAAAACGTAAACGCGAAAGAAAAGAAAGCCAAAAACAAGAAAAAAAAGAAAGGTTTTTCTTGTTGTGGATGTATGCTTACGGTATTTGTTGTTGTGTTGGTTCTTGTTGTGGGGGCGGCAGGCGTAGGAATTTACTTTGCTAACGACTACATTCAAAACAACTTTAATATGTCGCTATGGGATACTTTCTCTGTGGTGGGCGACCTTTACAGCGCACCCAAGGATCAAATTGTAACTAATGCGCCTTCCGAAGGTGATAATCAGGCTTTCTATGATGGCGTTAATAGCGCGCTTATGCTTAAAGAAGGCACTATCGACGAGCAGTTTATCGACGATATGATAAAAGAGATGGGCGAGCAAAACACCGATCCCGTAACAAAAGGCGCGTTCTTTAGTGACGGCGGTGGCGAAGAGCAAGAAAATGCGCTAGCGCAAAAACTTACCGATATTCTCAAGCGCGAGAATATCGATATGAATAAACTTGCAAAGTTTACGGACGACTACGATTACAGCGCAAACTACAACACCGACTTTATCCTGTCGTTTAGCGACCGTCAAATCACGGCGATTATAGACAAGGTTTTCACTTCCGCGTTAGAAGATATAGCAGACCCCAAGGTTTCCGCGGTAGTATCTAACCTTACTTTCGAGCAGTTTATTCTCGACAACGACGGCACGAACGTGAAAATTATTGCGACGTTAGGAATTGACGTTTCTAAAATGCTTGATAGCGTACTTGCTAGTATGGACGGGGAGATAAACGTAGAAATTCCCCAATCTGCTATCGGCATTGTTAAGGGAGTTTTGCCCAAGCAAATGTTCGTTTCGCTTGAAATAATTGTCGGCGACACGATTACGACGGACGTTATCATCAATAAGATGGACGCGCAGGGCCGTGACCGTGCGCACAAACTTATCACGGGTATTTTGAAACTTTCGGGCGAGACGATTGATAGCCGTGAGTGGATTAACCAAAACCTTACGCCCCAACTCAAGCCTGCTATCGACAGTTTGAACGAATACCTTGACCTTAAAAACAACGTTTCTAAAAATACGATTAAACTTGATATTCTTTCGCTTATTGCCGAAAACGCTTTTGAAGATGTAACGGGCGAGAATTTAGCGCAACTTTACACTTCCGTTCTTCGTGCTGACGCGGATAAGATGGTCGAAGAGAACGCTGAAAAGTTGTTCAAGAACGCTGAAATTGATCCCGACTCGGGCGAAACGATTTACAGCGCACAGCAAGCGGAACAAGAATTTTTGACCGAGTTCACGTCAAAATATCTTATGCACGACTACTTCTGGGTGGACGAAAATAACGGAAACAAGATTTATCTTAATCCTACGCCCCAGCAAGTTAGCACGCTTAATCTTACTGAAGTTCACCTTTCGTTTGCGGACGTAGCGGCGTTGTTCGGTTTGGGCGAAAGCGAACTTGATATGTCGCTTGGGCTTGAACTTGCGGATCTTCTTGACACTCACGGTCTTACTAAGGCTATGGGTGGAGTAGAGACGGAAGACAGAACGCTTTGGTTTGTGAATCGTCCGTACGAAGAAATGAAGTTTAACCTTACCGATCGTATGCTTGGCGCGCTTGTAAATTCTCAAGTAAGTTCATTGCTTGGCGACGAACTGACCGACCTTGACTTGCTGTTCGTAAACGTTACCAAGGGCGAAGAAGAAATGGTTAAAGAAAGCGACCTTGTGGGCGTGGACACCGATCCCGATTTCGCGCCTATGGCTTCCATAACGAGACAGTACGTTACCCTTGGTTTGACGATAGACACGTCTTTTATGGGCAAAGATGCTCAGTTTATAAGCAACCTTTTGGGCGACAAAATTGGACTTATTGCAAAACTCGATATCACGCCTAAACTTAAGGAGAGCGCATTAAATAAAATAGAATTTAATTATTGCGACCTTTCGGAAGAAAGAACGGAAAAGTTGATGGAAACTATTGAGAAAATAGGCATTGAGTTGTTCTCGGAAGAATCACTCAAAGATACTTTACTTGTTCCCGTTCGTTCGGCAATCACGAAGATTGAAGAAATTGCAGGCGAACTTGTTATCGATAATGGCAAAATTATTCTTCCCGATGCGTTCCACCTTATTTCTACCTACGCTTTCCCTTATGACGAAAGCAAAACTTACGACGGCACGCCTATTGTTTTAGAGGGCGACGAAATTCACGAACTTTTGCAAAAACTCTATAATATTCCCGACGTTGATATCGTTGGCGAAACCGAACATTACCTTGTGGACGTGACCACGAAATCGTGGGGCGAAGGCGTGGATAAAATCGTTCCTGGCGACGCTGAAAGTTACTACGGAGCAGGAAAAGCGAACAATCGCGTAATGGCAAAAGGATTGACGAAATTGCTCGCTGGTGAGATTCCCGTGGGGGCGTCTGCGCCTGATATTGACCTTGGCTCGGATATTGGTATGGCGATAGGCTACTATAACGACGTTGATACTATGTATCTTTCGTTCGAATATTTCTTGCCTAATCGACTTTGTCCCGACGATGGCGAGCCTATTGTCCCGATTGATAGAGTATTCGCGACCTTCTACGTTGACAAAACGCAAACTTTAACCGTTGCAGGCGAAACTATTTACGCTGTAAAACTCGTTGTAAACGACCTTACCGATGCGCAAATGTTAACGCTCCAAAAGATGATGGAATATCTTACGCCGGGTGGCGCATTGGATATTTCCAAACTCGAACTTGAAATAGGCGCGCTTGCTTATGCGCTTGAAAACACGCCCTATTTTGCTGAGGCAGTAGAAAATTTAGGCAAGTAAAAATTTTTGGTAAAATAGTAAAACCCCGTATAGCGTTATACGGGGTTTTGTTTTTTAGTTGCGAAAAATTATTATTTTACGGTCATTATTATGGACTGCGGATAGTCGCCGAAATTTTTACCGAAAAGGTTAATTCCACCTTTGTGTTGTGCATCATCTTTGATACCGATAGTGAATTTTACGGAGTTGCCGTCGTAAAGGTGAAGGTCATCAAAAGTGATATTGCTGTCAATGAGAACGTTGTCGATAAACACGCCTTTGCGATTGACCGTAACTTTTCGTAGCGCACCAAACTGCGTGCTAGTAATAGGCCAGTATTCGGGCGTAAAGTGTCCGCGTCTGCCACCGAAATCGCCTGGAGAAGTGAAAGTGCCTACTTCGACGTTGTTTATTTGTACGGTAATGTCGCTAGGCCAGTTGTTGTTGTAATAGATTGTTTCCGAGCAAACTTCGAACGAGAAAGAAATTTCCGAGCAAGCGTGGTGCATAAGCGGAGTGGTGGGGAAGTTGTAACTGATAAAACCTAAATCGAACCAAATACACTCGGCGTTAATGCGCTCGGGCGAAAAGAAAATTGCAGGGTCGTCAAACGCCACCAAATTATTGTCCTTGCCAGCCATACCGCAAGGCGCTTTTATATGGCAATGTGAAAAGATACCTACGGGCATTTCTACCGAAAATTCTTTTGCCGTGTTCTCGTCGCCGGCAGGAGTGCCTAGATGCACGGAAAAAGAAAGCACGTTTTGCGCGCAGTATTTCGTGTGTCCTTTTATGCCCGGCTGATAATTGATAAAAAGCAGTTGCGCCTCCGTCAATACGTCAACGTGACGGGCAACGGACGAAATAGGCATACCTAGTTCTTCCGCGATTTCAGACAAGTTTTTGTTTCGTGCGAGTAAGCATTGCAAAATACGTACTCGGTCAGGTACGGAAAGCGCACGCGCAATTTTGCAAATCATATTGTGGTCTTTTGTCCGACAAATATCCAGCATTATATTTTTTTCAATAGCAATGTCACTCATATTCTTTCTCCCGTCGCTCTATTTTTTCCATTATAACTTATAAAGATGATTTTTGTCAATCAAATTTTGGAAATCAAACTCAAATTTTGGAAAATTAAAAACGGCGTAGTGCGTTATGCCCCGTTTTGGCAAAGAGCGGTTATTTGCAAGCAAAGAAATAAATAAAAACATCGAAACGTATTGATAAATATTGACAAAACTGACCGCCAAAGTTATAATATAAATAACAATAAGGCTTATAAAAAGGAGAAAAGGATGAGAAGGGTTAAGGCATTTTTGTTGGCTATTATTTTCTTGTTTAGTTGCTTTAGTGTGGGGGCGTGTGCGCCTAGTCTTAATGAAATAACCACCGCTAAGTTTGAAAGCGTGACGGTTGAGTGGGACGGACAGCAAAAAAGCATTACGGTTACGGGGCTACCCGAAGGCGTTACGGTAGAATACACAAATAACGTAGGAACGGAAGTGGGAACGTATGATGCAACCGCAGTTCTTTCGGGCGCAGGTTATCAAACCAAAACGCTTACGGCGACGCTTACAATTACGAAAGCACAGTTTAAGGGCGTGTCGCTTAGTGACAAGACGGTTACGTATGATGGGAAAAGTAAAAAACTTAGCGTGGAAGGTTCGTTGCCTATGGGAACGCAAATTTCCTATTCTTACGGCGGTCAAAACGTAGCATCCGTAACGGAAGTAGGCGAATACGACGTAGTGGCAACGCTTAGACGTGAAAACTATGAAGACAAGCAACTTACTGCAAAACTTACGATCGCAAAGGCACTTTTTACGGATAGCGAACTTTCTTTTGAAAGTAAAACCGTTATCCGCGAAGAAGGTGAACAATATAGCATTGAGTTAGAAGGAAAGGAAACTTTGCCTAGTGACGTTAATTATGTTTATACCTACAATGGCGAAAGAGTTGATTACGTTACCGAGCCAGGCGTGTACGAAGTAAGATTGACGATAAGTAATGAAAATAGAGAACAAACTTTTACAGCAACGCTTACGATAGCCAAAATAGATATTGGTGATAAATTTATTTCTACTAGCGACGTTATGAAAAAATACACGTTGACGAGCGGTCAATTCTATTCTTCTTCTAATTACGAAACGGATGAAGGTGTAATAATTAATACGCAAGAAGAAAGGCAAAGAAGTTTCGGTCTTGGTGCAACTAACGGCATGACGGTAGTTGATGAAAATAGCGTTATTTGCCGTGGCAAAGCGAGCGCAATCCAAAAGAACGTAAAAGCAACCGAATATTACGTCGAAGCCGTTTTTGATGCTACGAAAGATGCTTATACGGTAGGTAGTGGCTTTGCAGGACTTTTGATTGGACACGGCACGAAGTCCATTCATAGCGCAACGAGTGAAGATACCATCAAATTTATAGCAGGTATTAACCGTGATCAAATAC
>JAZOUI010000298.1:0-7382 GCA_045658145.1 Pumilibacteraceae bacterium | reverse complement strand
TGGCGAGAAGAGAGCGGGAAATATCAACTTTTATCCAAGGACACCTTCGCGACACTTGGGCGTGACGAAAATGCCGTTTTGGCCGACTTTTTTGCACTAATGGACGGCAAGGCGGACAAGCCTGACGCTATCGGTGTTATTTGTGGTGGTCCGCTTGACGAAAAACAAGGCGTTATTCTTGCGCCTCCCAACCTTAACGGCTGGGAAAGAGTAGAAATAGCGGATATTTTTTCTCGTCGTTACGGCGTGCCTACGCGTCTACTTAACGACGCTAATGCAGGTGCTCTTGCCGAGCATCGTTTTGGCGCAGGTCAGGGTAAAAGCAACGTTGTTTTCCTTACCTTTGGTACGGGACTAGGCGCAGGCGTAATCGTGGATGGAAAACTTTACTGTGGCACTAACAGTATGGCAGGAGAGATAGGTCACGTGCGCCTTTCCGCTGACGGTGGCGTGGGCTATGGTAAAATAGGCTCGTGCGAAGGCTTTTGTAGTGGTGGCGGAATGGCTCAAACGGCAAAGCGAGTTACGGGCAAAGATTATACGGCAAAAGAAGTGTCGGAGTGCGCTGAAAAAGGCGAAAGTTGGGCAGAAGAAGTTTTCCGTATTACAGGCGAAAAACTGGGTGAAACGCTCGCTATTGTAACCGACCTTTTTAACCCCGAAATGATAATTATAGGTGGAATTTACGCGCGTTGCCGTGAAAGGCTTGATAAGTACGCTCTTCCTGTTTACGAGCGAGAAAGTTTAGAAAGAAGTAGAGAAGTGTGCCAAATCGTGCCTATTGCTTTGGGCGAAAATTTGGACGAATATGCGTCGCTCGCTTGCGCTGTGCTTGCGCTTGAGAGTGAAAGTTTTTATTCGCGTTATCCTGCGCTTTTATCTCAGCGTGAAAATATTGAAAGCGTGATTGATGATATCGTTGATTGCTATAAATCGGGTGGCAAACTGCTCTTAGCTGGTAACGGTGGATCGCAGTCCGACTGCGCGCATATCGTAGGCGAACTTATGAAAAGTTTTGTTCTAAACCGTCCTATCGACGCTAAGTTGCAACAAAATTTACAAAATAGCGACGACGGAAAACTTTTGGCGCAAAACTTACAAGGCGGACTTCCTGCAATGGATTTATGTAGTCAAAGTGCGCTCGTAACGGCGTATAACAACGACGTTAGCGCAGACGCGGTATATGCACAGGTGCTTTCCGTGTGTGCTAAACAGGGTGATATTTTCTTGGGAATTTCCACTTCGGGTAATGCTAAAAACGTTAAAAATGCCTTTTTAGTAGCAAAAGCAATGGGTATCAAATCTATACTTTTAACTGGAAACAAGGGTGGCGTGTGTGCGCAATTAGCAGACAAGGTAATCTATGCTCCCGAAAGCGAAACGTATAAAATTCAGGAGTATCACTTGCCTATTTATCATCATATTTGTTTAAGCGTAGAAAAGGAAATGTTTGGGGGGTAAAAAGTAATGAATATTTGTCTTGACGGAAAATGGGAACTGTCTTATCGCAATCTTGACGGACAAGAAAATGGAGTTGTTTCTGCTCAAGTGCCAGGTAACGTAGAGCTTGATTTTATCAATGCAGGCCTACTTCCTAGCGATATTTTTATGGGCGAAAATATTGTTCTTGCCGAAAAATTAGAGACGTACGAGTGGACTTATACGCGTACTTTTACGGTAGAAGACAGTAGCAAAGATTACCGAATACGCTTTGACGGAGTGGATACGATAGCAAACTATTACGTTAACGGCGAGTGGATAGGTAGTTCGAAAAATATGTTTGTTGAACACGTTTTTGCTCTACCAAAATTAAATAAAGGTAATAACGAAATTAAAGTGGTTATAACGCCTATAGCGCTTTTGATGAAGGATAAAGAAGTGTCGATGCGCCTTGGAATGACGTGGTGTGCGCAAGATCGCGCGCAAGCATTTTTCCGTAAGCCTGGTCACGCGTATGGGTGGGATATAATGCCTAGGGCTATAACGGGCGGAATTTGGAAAAGCGTGTGCGTAGAAGAAATTCCCGAATACGAATTTACCCGTTTTGATATGACTACGACGTGGCTTAGTGCGCAAAACGCAGGCATTACGGTAAGTTATGCGATTGCAAGCAAAAATTTCGTAATGCGCCAACGTGGTTACTCGGTAAAGGTCACGGGCGAGTGTGGCGATAGCAAATTTGAACAAATCCATTATCCTACGTCTTCTGGTGGACAATTTGTTTTCAGTATTCCTAATCCCAAAATTTGGACTATCCGTAACCGTGGCGAGCAAAATTTGTACACCGTGACCATAACGCTTTATCGCGACGGAGAAACGCTTTGCTCAAAGAAAATGCGCTTTGGTGTTCGCACGATAAAATTGCACTTTAACGACGAAGAATTTTACTTTGTACTTAACGGCGAAAAAATCTACGTTAACGGTACTAACTGGGTACCCCTTAATCCCTATCACTCGCTTGATAAAAACCGACTTCCTTACGCGCTTGAAAAAGTGAAAGAGAGTGGTAGCAATATCGTTCGTTGTTGGGGTGGTAACGTGTATGAAAGCGACGAGTTTTTCGATTTTATGGATGAAAACGGCATACTCGTTTGGCAGGACTTCGCGTTCGGTTGCTCGGCTTATTCGCACGACGACGAATCTATAAAAGAGATTGAAAAGGAGGCGGAAAAGGTAATTCGCAGACTACGCAATCACGCAAGTTTGGCGCTTTGGTCGGGTGATAATGAAAACGACTCTTTGTTTGCTTTTGGCGGACTTGATCCAAACGAAGTAATTATTTCACGCCAAGTGCTTAAAAAAGCAGTTTTTGAGCACGATAACGGTCGCTCGTATCTTCCGTCGTCGCCATATATTAGCAAAACTAACTTTGAAAAGTACGAAAACTTCGACTACACGCTTTGCCCCGAATATCATTTATGGGGCGCGCGTGACTATTACAAAAGTGATTTCTATAAAGCGTATAGCGCAAAATTCGTTAGCGAAATGGGCTATCACGGTAGCGTGAGCGCAGAAAGCGCAAGAAAGTTTATTCCAAGGGACGAACTTAATAACCGTCGCACGCCGTCGTGGGCTTTACACTCGACGGACAATCATGGCAGTTTGCACCGCGTTGAACTTATGGAAACGCAAATAAAGTTTATGTTTGGCGACGTGCCGAATGATATTGAACGATTCAGCGTTCTATCACAAATTTCGCAAGCCGAGGCTTATAAATTCTTTATCGAGCATAACCGTTGTAACGCAACGAAAACGGGAATAATATGGTGGAATTTGCTGGACGGTTGGCCACAATTTTCAGATGCGATTATCGATTATTACGGCGACGAAAAATTAGCGTACTATAACGTTATTCGTTCGCAAAATCCCGTGCTTATGATGATTGATCCCGATGAAAACGGTAACTTTACGCTGTGGGGCGTAAACGACACGCCTAATAGAGTAGAAGAAAAGGTAACCGTAACCGACGGCGATACTGGCGAAGTGCTTTTTGACGGCGAAGTTTCTCTTGCCCCCGATAGTAAAACGGCAATAACTACTTTGCGACTTTATAGCAAAAAGCGTTTACTTCTTATCAGTTACAAAAACGGCTTTAACCACTATATCAGCGGTTATCCCGAATACGACGCGGATGAATATATCCGTTGGTACGAAATAATTAACTCAAAGAAATAATTTTTGACTCCCTAGTCCTCGCTAGGGAGTTTTTTGTGTTGTATAAAAGTTTTCAAATGGGTATTGACAAATGCTATATTCTATGATAAAATAATATAAATTAATCGTATGATTTATAGATATAAACAGTATGTATATAATAATGATTTGTCAGAGGCTGAAAACTGTTATTTGCACACGGAAAAACATTTGAGTTATTGTCTTTGTGGTGAGGTGAAATCAGAAAGTCATGACTTTGATTATATTAAGTTTGATTCTAGTGCTCATACTAAAAAATGCAATAAATGTCAGTATGCAAAAGTAGAAAACCACGTCTTAAAACGTGAGGGATCTTGTCTTTTGTGTGGGAGTTTATAAATGATGAAAACAAAATTAAAAGAAATAATTAGCATAACGCTGGGCATTATGCAGGTTTTAATTTTAATACTTGTATTTTCGTGCATTTTATCTTGTGTAAACAATAGAATTAATGTTTTTTTTAAAGATGCAAATAGTGGTGGTTATTTTTTTTCTGATAAACCCAAATTCAGTACGAGATATACGATAGAACAACACAAAGAGAGAATTACTCGTGTGTTTGCAGGACAAGAAAATTCAAAATATTTCGATTATTTTTATGTGGATATTGTATATTCATTTAGAAATAAGCCTGAATTCTTTCTTGTGGAACATGGATATGCACTATCAAACTCAAACGTTAATTATACGGCAATGGGGTGCATTATTGACGATAACTATTATTTAATAAGTGGGGACGATTATATTACTCGCGATTTGAGTTGTTTTCGCAAAAAAGGGTTTATAAATAATAAAAAATATTTTGGTAAATATAAAGCGTCAAAATATAATCCTGGTTACGCGCACGAAGGGATATGTGCAGTTGAAGTAAACGGTGAAATTATAGGTATATGTGGCGAACTTGAAAATAAAGTAATAAGTGAAGATACGATAAATAAATTGCTTTATATGCAAACATCAGATCGTTTATTGTTTATCAAGGAGGAAGAATTAGTTAAATATTGTAGTTCAATTAAGCCACGAGAAGAACCACTTTTCTTTTCGCCTATGGTTGATTATTCTTTGACCGTTGATACTATCGAGCAGTATTTAGAGAAAAGAAGATTGAGTGATAGACCGTATATGATTGACGATTTATACGATAAAAAAGGTAATCAAATATATAAACTCGTGGAGTTTGAGGACGACGGGTATATGATTTTTGACGTTAGTGGATCTAATCCCGTGCTAAAGGATTTTTCGCCTAATACGGCTAGCCCGTACAAAAAATACGAGCAAATAAACGGGGAAATAACAAGTAAAAAAATATACGATCCGTCCGATATGCTCGATCGAGAAATGAATCATTGTAGTTTGTGGGAATATACGAATAGAGATATCTCTAATTCACACGTACTTAATTATAGAAGCTCGTGGGGGTACGTAACGGGAAGGCGAATTCGAGTAATTAGTAGTGAAGGTACGACTACGCCGTTTTTCTGGCCAGAAGGAAAAAACACTTTAATAATTTATCGTGAAACTGAATAAAAAAGCAAAACGGCGGGGTGCGTTGCCCGTCGTTTTTGTTTTTTGGGACTTAATTTTTTGTTAAAGCAAGTGGAAAAATTGCGAACAATCTTTTATTTTTTGTTAGTTGCGATAATCAAAAATAAACAAAAAATGGATAAAACCGCGAAAAAATGAATAAAAAAGAACAAAAACAGGTTAATTTTCGTTGACAAAAGGCAAAAAGATAGGTAAAATATATAGCAACTATTTCTTTTTTTATATATTATATAAAAAGAAAGTAATAACACGGCAATGACGGGAACAAGGTTTGCGGAATTGATTTTCAGAGAGTCGGCGGAAGGTGTGAGCCGATACAATCCACGAGCGTATATCTCATCCCCGAGCCTTCGGAAGAACGGAATTTCCAAGTAGAACCGAACGGGTTTCTCCCGTTACAGAGAAAGTCGCATTGACACGAGTGAGCATTTTTGCTAACGAGAGTGGTACCGCGGAGTAATACTTCGTCTCTTTATCGGCGTTTTACGCTGTATAAAGGGATTTTTTCATATTAAGGCACAATAGGAGATTAGGCAATGAAAAACACGAACAAGTATGTAAAACAATATTTTGAACCAAATGGAGTGACTTCTGACTGGGTAAAAAAGGCGAGCATTGATACTCCACCCGTTTGGTGTAGTGTGGACCTACGCGATGGTAATCAGGCGCTAATAATTCCTATGAGTCTAGAAGAAAAGTTGGAGTTTTTCAAACTCCTTTGCAAAGTGGGTTTTAAGGAAATCGAAGTGGGTTTTCCTGCTGCTAGCGAAACGGAATACGAATTTTGCCGTACTATTATCGAACAAGGTCTTATCCCCGACGACGTAACTATTCAGGTGCTTACGCAGTCGCGCGAACATATTATTGCAAAGACCTTTGAGGCGATCAAGGGCGCGAAAAACGCAATAGTGCACCTTTACAATTCCACGTCCGTTGCTCAGCGCGAACAGGTTTTCCGTCGCAGTAAAAAGGAAATAATAGACATTGCAACCTTTGGTGCACGTCTTTGTAAGCAATATCGTGAAAATGCTGAAGGTAACGTCAGATTTGAATACTCGCCCGAAAGTTTTACGGGAACAGAGCCTGAATTTGCTGCTGAAATTTGTAACGAAGTGCTTGATATCTGGCAACCGACACAGAACGATAAGGTCATTATCAACTTGCCCGTAACCGTGTCGCACTCAATGCCCCACGTTTACGCTAACCAGGTTGAATATATGTGTAAAAATCTTAAGTATCGCGAAAACGTTGTTGTTTCGCTCCATCCGCATAACGACCGTGGTTGTGCGATTGCGGACAGCGAACTTGGACTACTCGCAGGCGGAGACAGAATTGAAGGTACGCTTTTCGGTAATGGCGAGCGAACGGGCAATGTGGATATTATCACGCTTGCGCTTAATATGTTCTCGCAAGGTATTGAACCCGGACTTGATTTTTCCAACCTTCCCGAAATAACTGAAGTGTATGAAAAGGTTACGCGTATGCACGTTAGCGAGCGTCAACCGTATAGTGGACAACTTGTGTTCGCCGCGTTTAGTGGATCTCATCAGGACGCTATTGCAAAGGGTATGAAGTACCGCGTAGAAAAGGGAGTGGACACTTGGACGGTGCCCTATCTTCCTATCGACCCTGCCGACGTAGGCAGAGTGTACGAGGCTGACGTTATCCGTATCAATTCTCAGTCGGGTAAGGGCGGTATAGGTTACGTTTTGGAAACGCAATTCAAACTTGTCCTTCCGCCTAAAATGAGAGAAGTGTTCGGCTATCACGTCAAGAGCATTTCCGACCACGAGCATAGAGAATTATTGCCCGTCGAAGTTTACGATATTTTTATGCGCGACTTCGTCAACTTAAAAACGCATATTTCCGTGGGTATGGTTACTTATCAAGAAGTGGATCACGACCACGTCCGTGCGCTTATTGAAATATCGCATAACGGAGAAACAAAAGTCGTTTCTACTCAAGGAAACGGACGACTTGACTGTATCAGTAATGCGCTTAAACAAATTACGAATATAGATTTTACGCTTGAAAGTTACGTTCAGCACGCGATTGAAGAAAAATCTACTTCTAAAGCAGCGTCTTACGTTGCTATTGTAGAAGACAACAAAACGTACTGGGGAACGGGCATTCACACCGACATT